>JAAZCO010000157.1 GCA_012513235.1 Gammaproteobacteria bacterium | reverse complement strand
TTACGCACCTGGCGCTCCACAAAAGGCTCAATCATGCCGTGCTCTTGCGCCATACGACGAATCCACTTATCGGACTTAATACTCATGCTGACCTTCCTAAAAATTTTAATAACTACATTCAGTATAAATTCTGCGCTTAGTTTACCTGCAACAACAACGACTTAACACAACAAAGGCGCAACACAAAAGACAATTCTAAAAAAACAAAACCTATCCTTTTAAACTATTTTAAAAATAATGTTGGCACTACGGCGAAAAAGGGGTACAGTTCATCTCACTGCTGCTGCTTGTGTAACCGTGAATCAATATATGTTTAGATTTCGATCCAATCATTGCTACGACTCCTGTAACTCCTTGCGCTCAGTATCATTAATCTTGGGCTCGGCTCAAGTATAAATTTACTTCGTACAAGGAGACATACAATGTCTAATCGCCAAACTGGTGTAGTTAAATGGTTTAATGATGAAAAAGGCTTCGGCTTCATCACTCCTCAATCAGGTGACGATTTATTCGTTCACTTCCGCGCTATCCAAAGCGACGGTTTCAAAAGCCTGAAAGAAGGCCAGACTGTATCTTTCGTCGCAGCACGCGGCCAGAAAGGTATGCAGGCTGAAGAAGTACAAGTTGTTTCTTAATTTGTGCATCTAAAAAAACCCGCTTCGGCGGGTTTTTTTATACCTATAGAAAAGTACCCAACAATTACACCCCCTCTCACAACCCACTCCACCCTTCCCGCAACACACTCTCCGCAACACCATCCAAACACAACACACAACACACAACACACAACAAAACCCTGCGCGATCCCTGAGAGCAACACAAATGCTCAACAAGTCTTGCAGGGTATGAGCGACAAGCGTAGCTAGGGATGGCGTAGCGCCTGAGTTGAATCAGGATGATTCATCGAAGGAACAGCCATGCCCTGCAAGACTCCACGCGCAATAGAGCACACAAAAGAACACACCAACAACACAAATGCTCAACAGTCTTACAGGGTATGAGCGACAAGCGTAGCCAGGGATGGCGTAGCGCCTGAGTTGAATCAGGATGATTCATCGAAGGAACAGCCATGCCCTGCAAGACTCCACGCGCAATAGAGCACACAAAAGAACACACCAACAACAAAAATGCTCAACAGTCTTACAGGGTATGAGCGACAAGCGTAGCCAGGGATGGCGTAGCGCCTGAGTTGAATCAGGATGATTCATCGAAGGAACAGCCATACCCTGCAAGACGCCACGCGCAATAGAGCACAAAAGCGAACACGCAACAGCACCAAGGCTCAACACAAAAACATCAGTACACCAGACAAAACGTCACACGCAAAAATCACACCGGATCATTGCGACGCAACAACTCCTCAGGCCAATGCACAATATATTCATCTTCTGGCGGCGGCAACTGCAAATGATAACCCTGCGAATCTAAATTCTGCAGCACCTGAGTAATATCCTCACGTATCAACTTACGCTCAGGCGTCAACACCAAATCAAACGAATGCTTGGGCTTACCAAACAACTCCAGCAAAGCCGCAGGCACTTTCTTTAACGCATCCGCACGCAACACATACAAATACATACCCGCTTTTTTCGAACTCTGATAAACCGAACAAATACGCTTCACTGCACACCCTCCAAAGACTCTAATAATGCCGCACCCATCAACTCACGCCGCCAACCCTGCAAACTCTCAGGCAACTGATACGGACCATCCGGATACCCCGAACGCAGCAACTCTTCAAGAATCTTCTTACGCAACATCAACTCAGGTGCAATATCCAATTCCAACCCAAACTCCAAACCCACCTTACGCAAACGCTTGAGCACCTTCGATGCCTCAATCGGCAAAGGCTCAGGCAACGCGTCAGGCCACTGGTCCTCAGGCAAAGCACGCGCACGCTTAATAATCTTCAGCAAAGTCGCACCCTCCTGACGCATAATTCGCGGATGCATATCATCCAATGGCGCTAAATCAGCCATCTCAGACGGCAGCTCACTGGCCAAAGCCCACAGAGTACTCTCACGCACAATACGATTACGCGGCACATCACGCTCACGCGCCTGTAATTCACGCCACGCCGACAACTCACGCAACACCGCCAACTGCTTAGGCGACAATTTCCAAGCTAATTTTACTGAGCGCCATAACTCATACGGGTCTGACGTATCCAAATAAGACGCCACTGATAGCGCCCCATCCTCCAACACCCAAGCTAATTTCTGTGCGGATAACTGCTGCATCAGCACCTGATATACATCCACCAAATAGGCCGTATCTTGCGCCGCATACAACACTTGTAAATCACTCAATGGGCGCTGCAACCAATCCGAGCGTGTCTCACCTTTAGGCAGCTCAACATCCAACAGCTGCTGCACCAAACGTGAATACCCCATAGAAAAACCTAAGTTTAAATACCCTGCCGCCACCTGCGTATCAAATAAAGGTTGCGGCACAGCCCCTGTTAATAGCGCCAAGACCTCAAGATCTTCACCGCAAGCATGCAACACTTTTACCACTTGGGCATTACTCAAAACATCAGCTAAGGGCTGCCATTTTTGAATCAATAGCGGGTCAATCAAATAAGTCGACTCACCATCACTGACCTGCAGCAAGCCTGCAATCGGATAAAAAGTATCCACTCGAATAAATTCAGTATCCAGCGCAATAAACGCTAGGGTATTCCAATGCTCACAATGCTGCGCCAATTGCACATCATTACAAATCCAGTTTATTTCTATACTCACAAGTGTGATTCCTTAAAGTTCGACACAAGTATACAAGCGTCCGCTGCGCAAACACACAAGTATGCCCAACTGCAAATGACACTATGTAGCTGTTGTGTTACCTATGATGAGCGGTACAATTGGAGAGTTGTTTCATTGCTGGGGTGGCTCTTGATCAAACTTTTGCTCGTTGATGACCATGATTTAGTGCGCACCGCGATTGCGCGAATGCTCGCTGATAACAACTTACACGTTATCGGCCAAGCCAGTAGCGGCGAAGAAGCATATCAGCTCGTTGGCGAACTCAAGCCTAGCGTGGTGTTGATGGATGTACGCATGCCTGGCATTGGCGGCTTAGAAGCCACTCGCAGAATCAAGCAACGCTACCCCGAAGTAAAAATCTTAGCGCTCTCTGCCTATGAAGATGAGCCGTTCCCAACTCGCTTGCTGCAAGCCGGCGCCAGCGGCTACCTCACTAAAGGTGCCTGTATTGACGAAACAATACGCGCTATTCGCCAAGTTGCCGCAGGCAAACCTTATTTAAGCCCCAGCATTGCTCAACAAATGGCACTTAAATCCTGCGATATCAATCAGCAAAGCTGCCCATTTGAGCAATTATCTGAACGCGAAATGCAGATTTCACTGCTGATTGCCAGCGGTAAAAAAATCCAGGCTATTTCAGACTTGCTGTGCGTTTCACCCAAAACAGTCAACACACACCGCTACCGTATTTTTGAAAAACTTAAGATTGATAATGATGTTGAGCTCGCACTGTTAGCTGTTCGCCATAATCTTGTTGAAAACTCCACTTTATAAGCGTGGCTTATGACAACCTTGCCCTTTGATGCTTCAGCTTTTTTACGCTCCTGCACCCAGCATCCTGGGGTGTACCGCATGTTCTCTGCAGAGCAACAACTGCTCTATATTGGCAAAGCTAAAAACTTAAAAAACCGCCTCAGCAGTTATTTTAAAACCACAGTCAACGCACCTAAAACCGCAGCTTTAGTTGCCAAAATTGCTAGCATTGAACTGACAATCACCGCCAACGAAACCGAAGCCCTACTGCTTGAGCAAACCCTGATTAAGCAGTGGCGCCCACCGTACAATATTTTATTGCGCGATGATAAAAGTTACCCTTATATAGTGCTCTCAAAAAACGAGTTCCCACGCCTAGGCATTCATCGCGGCAGCAAAAAAGGCAATGATCGTTTTTTTGGCCCCTATCCGAGTTCAGGCTCTATTCGTGAAAGCCTCAGCATGCTGCAAAAAGTCTTTAAAGTGCGCCAATGTGAAGACAGCTTTTACAGCAATCGCAGCCGCCCTTGCCTGCAGTATCAAATCCAACGCTGTAAAGCACCTTGTGTGGGTTACGTTGACGCGGCTGAATACGCGGAAGATGTCCGGCTATCGGTTTTGTTTTTGGAAGGGCGCAGCACAGCACTCACTGATGAACTCACACAGACGATGGAGCAAGCATCGCAAGCTCTAGAGTTTGAAACCGCAGCAGCAGTGCGTGATCAAATTGCTTTATTGCGCCGTGCACAAGATCAGCAAAGCATGGAAACCGGCCAAGGTAATGTGGATATTATCGCCGCCCATGCCAGCCCTGGCGGTGCTTGCGTGCATGTCATGAGTGTGCGTGATGGTCGCGTATTAGGCAGCAATAACTTTTTTCCTCAGGTGGCGATTGAAGAAGACAGCGCTGATATTTTGGCCGCCTTCACTGCGCAGTACTATTTAAGCAGCCATGATCGTGATTTTCCTTACGAATTAATTGTCACCAGCGACCATGCTGACTGGCCGACAATCGCAGACGCTATTGCACAACAATGCGAGCATAAAATAGCCATCAGCCACAGGGTGCGCGGGACACGCTCACGCTGGCAACAACTGGCGATGACCAATGCTGAACAAGCCTTATTGACCCGCTTAGCCAATCGCACACAAATGGCTGCACGCTTTAAAGCTTTTGCTACAGCGCTGGATTTAGCAGAGCCGCCTGAGCATCTTGAGTGCTTTGATATCAGTCACTCCAGCGGCGAAGCCACTGTGGCATCCTGCGTGGTCTTTGGCCCTGAAGGCCCACGCAAGTCAGATTACCGCATCTATAATATTGAAGGTGTGACCGCAGGTGATGACTATGCAGCGATGCGCCAAGTTTTACAGCGCCGCATCAGTAGCGCCCTCGAAAACCAAGGCAAGTTGCCCGATGTATTGCTCGTGGATGGCGGTAAAGGACAACTAAACATGGCACGCGAAGTATTCGAAGAGCTGGGTATCACGCAAATTTTATTACTCGGCGTTGCAAAAGGTGTCACGCGTAAGGCCGGCTTTGAAACCCTGTATATTAATGACACTGCTACAGAGTTGAATTTACCCGATCATTCACCTGCCCTACATTTAATCCAACAAATCCGTGATGAAGCGCACCGTTTTGCTATTACGGGACACCGTGCACGCCGCGCAAAAACACGACGCACTTCGGTACTCGAAGGTATAGCAGGCGTAGGCCCAAAACGCCGCCGCGAACTGTTAAAGTACTTCGGAGGCCTGCAAGAACTCAAGCGAGCCAGTATCGATGAAATTGCTAAAACACCAGGAATCAGTAAAACTCTTGCTGAGTCTATATATAGTGCACTGCGTCAAGCGTAAACTGTGCTTTCCATTCTTTGCTAAAAAAAGAATTATTGAATGAATATTCCAAATATTTTAACCCTGATGCGCGTGGCGCTCATCCCCGTATTTATTGTTTTATTTCTTTTACCTTTTTCTTGGAGCTATTGGGCTGCCAGTGCAGTCTTTGCTTTTGCCAGCTTTACTGACTGGCTGGACGGCTACTTGGCGCGCCGTTTAAATCAAAGCACACCTTTTGGTGCCTTTTTAGATCCCGTTGCAGATAAGCTCTTAGTGGCTGTTGCTCTGGTACTGCTCGCAGCTGAACATGCCAATTTATGGCTGACTATTCCAGCCATAGTCATTATTTGCCGTGAAATCATGGTATCTGCCCTACGCGAGTGGATGGCTGAGATTGGTGAGCGCGCACAAGTCGCTGTTTCCAACATCGGCAAATGGAAAACAGCAGCACAAATGCTGGCTCTGATTATTTTATTGGCTAATCCGCCTGGTTTTGATGCCTGGGTCATCGGTGGCTATGCATTATTAATCCTGTCAGCCATTCTAACTTTATGGTCGATGATTCAGTATTTACGCGCGGCCAAGCCTCATTTGCATACGAATCAACAAGATAACTAACTATTTTACAAAAAAGGCTTGACGGATTATTTAAATTCGCTATTATAGCGCCCGTCACCAAGACATATGCGGGAATAGCTCAGTTGGTAGAGCACGACCTTGCCAAGGTCGGGGTCGCGAGTTCGAGTCTCGTTTCCCGCTCCAAATTGTCATCAAGAATGCCGCTTAGTGCGGCGTTTTTGTTTAGGCCGGGTGGTAGAGTGGTTATGCAGCGGATTGCAAATCCGTGAACGCCGGTTCGATTCCGGCCTCGGCCTCCAAATACAAAAGCCCTTAAGTAGCAATGCTTAAGGGCTTTTTTATTGCCTACTGAAAAGACACCCGCCCTGCACCGCCCAGCTTAAATCAGCATGACTGCGCCGACCTCAAGCAACAGGCAACAACAACCGCTCTACAATCAACACGTCCAGCCTGCCTAGTGCCGACAGCGCTAGAGAATGCTACTGTTGCGTGACTACTTATATTCACGGAATCGATAGCCATGCACTTTCTGCGTACCCTTAGCCTACTGACCTTGATTGCGTCACTGAGCGCCTGCCAGCTTTATAGCTCAATGTCTCATACAAGCAGCAGCCAAATCAGCACCCGCATGCAAGGCAACCTAACCCATAGCGCAGGCCAGTGGCTGTTTCAAACATGCGATATGCAGCAAAGCTATATCCTCGATACCTCAACAGAACTTAACCAAGAACTGATACCAATGCTTGCTGAAGCACCTCAAGAGATCTTTGCTGATATCAGTGCGTACATTGATACCACAACGCAACACCTCATACCCACGCAACGCTATCGCCTACAAATAGAAGGCCCAGCCTGCAACGATCCAGATCTGGCCCGATTGCAATTAAGAGCTAGCGGTAATGAACCGTTCTGGTCGATCTTACAAACACCACGCGGTTTAATTTTCAATCAAATAGATCAAGCCTCAATCGCCCTACCCTATATTGAAGAAGAACTGGGCAATGGCCGCTTTTATATTAGTAGCGAAGCCAATGAGCAAAATTTAAAACTATGGATCACACCCAAGCAGTGCATTGATAGCATGAGCGGTACGATTTACCACCTACAGGCTCAACTGCAATGGAACCAAGAAACACTGACCGGCTGCGCTACTTTTGGCGGCCTACGTAATTAAAGTTACGGATAATAACAACTCAAGGAGAGTCTTTATGCTTCGCATTGCCATTAATGGTTACGGGCGCATTGGGCGCAATATACTGCGCACTTTATTTGAGCGCGGACTGGACAAAGACATACAAATCGTAGCCATCAACGATTTAAGTGATGCAAAAATCTTAGCCCACCTCACACGCTTTGATTCGACCTTTGGTCGATTTAGTCATGATGTACAACTGCAAAACGAACATTTAATCATTGGCGAACAATCTATTCGCATACTCAAACAACCTGATGCGACACAACTGCCTTGGCAGGCACTCAACGTTGATGTGGTCTTAGAATGCACTGGACGCATGAAGCAACGTTCACAAGCTGAACAGCATTTACATGCAGGAGCACAACGCGTGTTACTTGCTCACCCTATGGACAGTGCCGACCTGACTGTCGTATACGGTGTAAACCATCAACAACTGCAGCAACAGAAAATTGTCTCCAATGCATCCTGCACCACTAACTGCCTAGCACCACTGGCTCAAGCACTGCATAAAGATGTCGGTATCTCTCAAGGCATGATGACCACTATTCATGCCTATACCAACGATCAAAACTTGCTCGACAAAAGCCATTCTGACCCTTATCGAGCACGCGCAGCTGCCAGTTCAATTATCCCAACCAGCACGGGCGCTGCAAAAGCCATTGGCTTAGTTATACCTGAGCTTGCTGGTCGTTTAGACGGCATGGCAGTACGAGTGCCTACACAAAACGTGTCGTTAGTGGATTTAAGCTTTATTGCCGAACGCGACACCAGTATTGAAGAGATTAATCAAATCTTGATGAGCGCAGCCGCGCAGTTGCCTGAGGGTGTAATGGAGTGCAACCAGCAGCCTTTGGTGTCCTGTGATTTTAACGGTTACCCCGTATCTTGCGTTGCTGATCTGACGCAAACCCGCGCACAAGGCAAACTTGTAAAAGTACTGGCTTGGTATGATAACGAATGGGCTTTCTCAAACCGTATGCTAGACATACTGGGCATCTGGGGACGTTAAGCCAGCTCGTCTTGCAACCCTCGGCAGTTACTCTACGAGGGATGCAAGACGAGATCACTGCTACCGTTCTAACTCAGTAGTGCGGTGGTGGATCATTGGGAGTTTCATCAAACTGGTTGTGCATATCATTTTGACGCTGCGCCAACAGCTCCAACTGCTTCTGTATACGCGTTAATGCCATCTGCTGCTCAACAATGACATCATTTAACGCTTGGATGGTGTCATCCTGGAAGGCTTGACGCATTTCTAATTCGGCAATCTGCGCTGCTAAACTCATAATCCAACCTTATTGTCAGCTAACAGATGCGCTGCTAATGCTGCTTGTAAACGCTCGCGTATCTCTACCAGCGCACCCTCAGTGTACGGCTGCGCCGCACCACGCCCCCAGACTGGCGCAGGCCATTGCTCGTCATTTTGCATACGCACGACAATATGCATGTGCAATTGCTTGACCACATTACCTAAGGTCGCAATATTTATTTTATCGGCATTAAACGCGCTGTTGAGCACCTGCGCTACGGTATTCGTTTCTTGCCAAAGCTGCTGCTGTTGCTCTGCACTCAGCTCAAAAACCTCACTTGCATCAGCAATGCGTGGCACTAAAATCAGCCACGGGTAACGACTGTCATTCATTAGCAAAACGCGACTGAGAGCAAAATCGCCCAAAACCACAGTGTCGCCTGCTAAGCGCTTATCCATCTCAAACATGCCTAAACCTCAACCTTTACGCGGTAAATTACAGTCAAAATCACATACAACGCACTATAAAGAGTTTAATTCCTTATGTCTGAAAAACATAAAAATTCTGAATATTAGCTGAATGGATAAGATGAAGGACTAGCCGCATTGAAAATTTCCATCTATGCTATGTCCCGTTTAATTGAGTAAGTCCTGCCGGCAAATGTTTGCAGGCAAAGCAATCTTCAAAATCAATCCAGGAGCATTTCCATGCAAATGATTAAGTTGAGCGTTATTGCCTTAGCAGTAGCCGCAGCAAG
>JAAZCO010000156.1 GCA_012513235.1 Gammaproteobacteria bacterium | reverse complement strand
TGCTTTGGAGTTGCGTGGGCATGCGGCGCAAGAGCAGATTCAATTGCAATCACCACAAGAGCACGCTTGGCGCAGCGGTGATTTAGCACAACCCCTAATCACCGCACGCGCTTACCCTGCGTGGTCGAGTTTAAATGGCAGCAAGCCACGGCAAGACTCTGAGCGCAGCGAAGCAATAGCCGATTTGGCTGCAAGCTTAGCCCAGCAAACAACAGACATTTAAAGAGCAACCTCACGCTGCTCTTTAAATCAGCTGAATCTGCTTACTCAGGCTCGCCCATCTGAGTTTGCAAGTAGTTCTGAATACCAACCTTTTCAATCTAGCCCAGCTCAGTTTCTAACTGGTCAATGTGCTCTTCTTCGTCATCCAAAATCACTTTTAACATATCGCGACTGACATAATCCTGCACTGCTTCACAATGCGCAATAGCTGCAATTAAATCAGTACGCGCTTGATGCTCTAGCGCTAGATCGCTGGCAAGCATTTCTTGAGTGTTTTCACCAATATGCAGTTTGCCTAAATCCTGCAGGTTGGGCAGACCTTCGAGGAATAAAATGCGTTCAATAATGGTGTCAGCGTGACGCATTTCTTCGATGGATTCTTTGTATTCCCATTTGGCTAATACATTTAGACCCCAGTCTTTATACATACGTGAATGCAAAAAGTACTGGTTAATGGCTACAAGTTCGTTCCCGAGAATACGGTTGAGATGCTCAATGACTTTGCTATCGCCTTTCATGCGCGTGTCCTCATTAAAATAAGTATTGAGAACAGCATAACAGACAGATAAACACAGCTATAGCATCACGACTAAAAACTGCAGTAATGCAAAGTCAGGTATGACTTAAATGGCGTAAGCTAAATCGTCTGCTGAAGCGATCAGCGTATCTTTAATCGCATGCTGAGTAATGGTTTTTGCTGTGCAGGCACATTTGCCGCACTGTGTGCCACAACCTGTAACTTCACGCACATCGCGCCAGCTGCGCGCACCATCTTCAACTACTTGGCGGATTTTGTGGTCTGTGACACCTTTGCATAGGCAGATATACATAGGATAAGTTCTCGCAAGAAAAACAACTGTTACGAATGCTAATGATTCGCATACATAATTGCAAGAAGCTATTTTACTTTTGTATACCGCTGGTCGATTTAGTGCATAAAATCATGCTAAGCATCAATACCGCCAGACCGCCTCCTGCTGGATACAACACATCCAGCAGTCTATGCAGCTCATGTTTTTATGCCTGTAACTGTTGCACAGCATCCAGCAGCATCTGCTCAGTTTTTGACCAGCCTAAGCAACCATCAGTAATCGACACGCCATACTGCAAGTTATCGCACAGCGCTTGCTGACCATCCATCAAGTTACTTTCCAACATCACCGCACGCAAACTGCGCTCACCAGCAGCACGCTGCGCAAGCACCGACTGTAAAACTTGCGGCTGCACCTGAGGATCTTTGCCGCTATTGGCATGACTGCAATCGACCATCAGCGACGCATCTAAGCCGGCTTGACGCATCGCCGCACAAGCCTGTGCAATACTCTTAGCATCATAATTGGGACCGCTATAGCCGCCACGCAAGACTAAATGCGTATCTGGATTACCTTGGGTTTCCACCAAAGCGGCGCGGCCTTGCTGGTCTAAACCAAAATGCTGATGGGCATGAGCGGCAGAGCGCATCGCATCTAAAGCAATACCCACACTGCCATCGGTACCGTTTTTAAAACCCACCGGCAGCTCTAAACCACTGACCATTTCTCGGTGAATTTGCGACTCACTGGTGCGC
>JAAZCO010000155.1 GCA_012513235.1 Gammaproteobacteria bacterium | reverse complement strand
CGCTGCAAGCCACCAAAGGGGAAATACTTGTACAAAATAAAGGCTAACTGCATCAGTCTGCGTCCTTAAGTTGCGCAGTTTCTGCCTGCGCTACAGTTGTAGAAGGCACCGGCAGTAACAATTTCAGTTCGCGCAACACCTGCTCGGCATGCAAGCTAGCAAAGCACTCTAAGTGACGGTCACCCAACCCAGCATTCGGACCTTGAGCGCAGAGATGCACTTGGCCTTGGCCGTAAGCACCGACCTTGCCCGGTAACGTTGGGCCATATAAAGACACGCAAGGCACATCTAAAGCCGCAGCCAAATGTCCCAAGCCGGTATCCACTGCTACACAGGCCTGTGCGCCAGCAATTTGCGCGGCCACACCAGTGATATTCAAACGCGGCAACACCTGCACATTAGGCAAACCTTGGGCAATCGCTTGCGCACGCGTCTCTTCGACAGCGTTACCCCAAGGAATACGCACAGCAATATCCTCAGCGGCCAGCTGCTCGGCTAAATCACGCCACTCTGCTTGCGGCCAATGTTTGCTAGGCCAAGTCGTGCCATGCAGAAACAATACATAAGGCGATTGCGGCTCATCTACAGCTAAGCGCTCACGGTGCAAACTGTATTCACCCATCGTATCAGGCAGCTTGTAGCCTAAAGCTTGGGCAAATAACTGGCGAATACGCTCCACCGCATGCAGGCCTGGACCTACAGTAATATGGCGGTCATAAAAATAACTAGCGATAGGCTCGCGCACACTTTTACGGCTAAAACCAGCGACTGGCACTTTAAAGCCGCGGGTCAGCCAAGCGCTTTTCAGTAACCCTTGCGCATCAATGATTAAGTCATACTCGCGCTGATGCACGCGCTGTTTAAACTCATGCCACTCACCATTGCGCCAGGTTTGCAGCAAGTTTTTACGCCAACGACGAATCGCCACCGGAATGACTTGATCGACAGCCGGATGCCAATGCGGAATTTCCGCAAAGCCTTCTTCCACTACCCAATCAAAACGAATTTTTGGATTAGCCCGAAACGCATCGGTCAGCGCCGGCAAGGTATGAATCACATCGCCCAAGGACGAGGTTTTAATGAGTAATACACGCACTAGATTGTGAACTCTTGCAGCGAAAGAGGGGTACCCACTAAATCAGTTAACGCATCAATCACCAACGCAGGCTTGAGCAAGCGCAAGCAATCGTAATGACCAAAACGGCAGGTGCGGTCAAAACACGGACTGCACTCAATACCGGTACGCACCATCGCCACTTGCTCAGCTAAGGGCGGGGTAAACTCTGGAGATGTCGAGCCATACACAGCTACCAAGGGCAAATTCAGCGCCGCAGCCACATGCATTAAACCTGAGTCATTGGAGACCACCGCCGTCGCGCACGACATCAAATCAATCGCTTGCGCCAGCGAGGTTTCACCAGCGAGGTTATACACTTCTTCACGCAAGCCAGGAATCAAGGCATTGCGGATCTCTTCACCGCCAGGATGATCGCTTTTTGAGCCAAAAATCCACACTTGCCAACCTTCACGGATTTTTGCTTCTGCCACTTGCGCATAATGCGCTGCGGGCCAACGCTTAGAATCACCAAACTCAGCACCCGGGCACAAGGCTAGTACCGGACGATCGCCAACTTTCAGCTCAAAGGCCGCTAAAGCATGTTCACGCTCAACGGCGTCAATGTCTAAATGCGGGCGCGGATAGGGTTTGGGCAACTCTGTACCTTTGGGATACGCCAAGGCCATAAAGCGCTCAATCATCAATGGGTATTGTTGTTTATCCAAGACGCGCAAGTCATTGAGCAAGCCATAGCGCATCTCGCCCTTCCAACCGGTACGTACAGGTATGCCGGCAAAAAAAGGCGTTAATGCAGATTTTAGTGAGTTAGGCAGCAATATAGCTTGGTCGTACTGACCTTTGAGTTGCTTGCCAATTGTACGCCGCGCAGCCAAATCCAGCACACCATGGCCCAGCGGAAAGCTGAGTGCTTGGCGCACTTCTGGCATACGTTGCAAGATAGGCCGACTCCAGTCCGGCGCTAACACATCAATGTGGCAATCAGGGTGCTGCTGCTTAAGACAGATAAACAATGTCTGCGCCATCACCATGTCGCCGACCCAACTGGGGCCAATAATCAATATATTCATATATGCAGAGTTTCAAGCATCTCAATAGGCACGGCAAGTGCCAGCAACAAAAATGCGTGCACTTGCCTATATTTTACTCTTTACGGACACGAAACCAGGCGGCGTAGAGCGCTGGCAAGAATAACAATGTCAGCACTGTTGCCACCGTTAAGCCACCCATAATTGCTACTGCCATAGGTCCAAAGAACACGCTACGTGACAAAGGAATCATGGCTAAGACCGCTGCTAAAGCCGTCAGAATAATCGGTCGAAAACGTCGCACAGTGGCATCAATCACGGCCTGCCAAGGTGTGTGTCCAATCGCGATATCGGTTTCAATTTGATCCACCAATATCACTGAGTTGCGCATAATCATACCTGATAACGCGATGGTTCCGAGCATGGCCACAAAGCCAAAGGGCTGATTAAACAGCAATAAGAAGAAAGTGACACCGATTAACCCCAATGGCGCAGTGAGAAACACCAGCACTGAACGGGAGAAACTGCGCAACTGAATCATCAGCAAAGTCAGTACCACTAATAAAAACAGCGGCACACCGGCTGCCACAGAACGCTGACCGCGCCCTGAATCTTCCACAGTACCGCCCACTTCGAGTAAGTAACCATCAGGCAACGCATCACGCACATCTTGTAAATGCGGCAAGATATCTTGCATCACATCCACAGGTTGGCGCTTACCATAAATATCCGCACGCACTGTCACTGTCGGTAAACGGTTGCGGTGCCAAATCACCCCTTCTTCAAAACCGTACTCTAAATTTGCCACCTGCGACAAAGACACACTGGTACCACTGTCAGTAGGAATGGCCAAGTTACCTAACCCGGCTAAATCTTCGCGATCCTCGAAAGTGCCGCGCTGTAAGATTTCAATCAACTCATTGCCTTCACGAAACTGCCCCACACTGGCACCGGATAAAGCACCGCGTAAAAAGTCAGACACACTGGCGGTACTGACACCCATAGCGCGGGCGCGGTCTTGGTCAATTTGCAAGCGCACCACTTTACTGGGTTCTTCCCAATCCAAGTGCACATTACTCACATGGGTATTTTCACGTACCACTGCCGCCACTTGACGCGCGAGCTTGCGCACTTCAGAAATATGCTCACCCGTCACGCGAAACTGCACCGGATAACCAACCGGAGGGCCATTTTCTAAACGGGTAATACGCGCACGTAATTCTGGAAATTGCTCTTGCATGGTCTCAATTAACCAGTTGCGCACTTCTTCACGCTCTTGCAGCCCATCAGTAATCATCACAAACTGGGCAAAACTTGCCGCAGGTAATTGCTGATCCAGTGGTAAGTAAAAGCGCGGTGAACCTGAGCCGATATAAGCCACATAGTTTTCAATACCACTGCGCTCTTTGAGCAAGTTCTCAATGCTTTCCACTTGCGCTTGTGTGGCCTTTAATGAAGCGCCCTCAGCCAACTTAATATCCAACAACAACTCCAAACGATTGGAATCGGCAAAGAACTGTTTAGGCACAAACCGGAAGGTGAAAATCGAACTGGCAAACAACAGCACAGTGACTGCAATCACTATCGTACGATGACTGACACACCAGGTAATCACCGCACGAATGCGCTGATACATGGGCGTAGCGTAAGGGTCGTGCTCACCTGCTGCACTGCCATGTTTGGCCGCTTTTAAACGGGCTAAATCAGGCAGCAACTTATCACCTAGATAAGGCACGAACACCACAGCCGCAATCCACGAAACAATTAAGGCAATACCCACCACTTGGAAAATTGAACGGGTGTATTCACCAACGCTTGAGGCTGCCGTCGCAATAGGCAAAAACCCTGCCGCAGTAATCAAGGTACCGGTCAGCATCGGAAAGGCGGTACTGGTCCAAGCAAAGCCCGCCGCTTGCACACGCCCCATCCCTTGTTCCATTTTAATGGCCATCATTTCTACGGCAATAATGGCGTCATCCACCATCAATCCCAGCGCCAGCACCAGCGCGCCTAAAGAAATCTTATGCAGACCGATACCAAAATAGTGCATCACGGCAAAGGTCATCGCCAGCACCAGAGGAATCGAAAACGCCACCACTAAGCCAGTGCGAAAACCCAGCGAGAAAAAACACACAACTAACACAATCAGCAGCGCTTCAATCAGCACTTGCACAAACTCGCCGACACTTTCTTTCACTGCCGCCGGCTGGTCCGAGACTTTGCGCAACTCCATACCCAGCGGCAAGGTGTCTTGCAGACGCGAAAATTCAGCTTCCAGCGCTTTACCCAGCACTAAAATATCACCGCCATCGCGCATTGCCACAGCAACAGCTAAGGCGTTATCCCCCATAAAACGTACGCGCGGTGCTGCTGGATCATTAAAGCCGCGGCGCATCTCGGCAATATCACCTAAACGAAAGGTGCGCTCACCGATACGCATAGGGAACTCACGGATTTCTTTAACTGTTTCAAAACGCCCGCTGACACGCAATTGCACACGATCGGTAGCTGTCTCAAAAAAACCAGTCGCGGAAACCGTATTTTGCTCGGCCAAGGCTTGCTGTACCGCTTGCAGTGGTAAACCAAGGCTGGCTAAACGCGTATTCGACAGCTCAATCCAGATTTTCTCATCTTGCAAGCCAAAGATTTCCACCTTGCCCACATCGGGTACGCGCTGTAATTGCAACTGCACACGATCGGCATAGTCTTTTAAAACAGCATAATCAAAGCCGGTCCCCGTCAGCGCATAAATATTGCCAAAGGTGGTACCAAACTCATCATTAAAAAATGGACCTTGCACACCCGGCGGTAAGGTATGGCGAATATCACTGATTTTTTTGCGTATTTGGTACCACAACTCCGGTACTTGTTTAGCACCTAAAGAGTCGCGCGCGACAAAGGTCACCTGTGATTCACCCGGACGCGAGAAAGAAATCACCTTTTCAAACTCACCGGTTTCCATCAGCTTCTTTTCAATCCGCTCGGTGACTTGCTGGGCCATTTCCTCAGCAGTCGCACCGGGCCATAAGGTATGAATCACCATGGCTTTAAAGGTAAAAGGCGGATCTTCACTTTGCCCTAAGGAGCTGTAAGAGCGCATGCCAATCAGCGCTATCAACACCATAGCAAACAGCACTAACGGGCGATTATTTAATGCCCACGCAGATAAGTTAAAACGCATCTGCATTACTCCTTATGACTCAATTGCACCAGCTGATTGGCACGGTCCACTCGACGCACCGCTTGGCCTGCTTGCAACAAAT
>JAAZCO010000154.1 GCA_012513235.1 Gammaproteobacteria bacterium | reverse complement strand
TTCCATAATATGCGGCTATTGTCTTTATCTGTAGGCGCGTTATCTCATGGCTAAAAAATTGTATATCGAAACCCACGGCTGCCAAATGAACGAGTATGACAGCTCGCGCATGGTGGATTTATTGGGCGAACACCAAGCCATTGAGACCACCAAGGATGCAGCGGATGCCGATATCATCGTGCTCAACACCTGCTCCATTCGTGAACGTGCGCAAGATAAAGTCTATTCTCAGCTGGGCCGTTGGCGCGAACTGAAGCTGGAAAATCCAGATTTAGTGATTACCGTCGGCGGCTGTGTTGCCAGTCAGGAAGGTAAAGCGCTGCGTGAGCGTGCACCTTATGTCGATGTGGTGTTTGGTCCACAAACTCTGCACCGTTTACCAGAAATGATTGATGCGGCACGCAGCACTGGTAAAGCGCAAGTGGATGTCTCCTTCCCAGAAATTGAGAAGTTTGACCGTCTACCTGAGCCGCGCATTGATGGCCCTAGTGCTTATGTGTCGGTGATGGAAGGTTGCAGCAAGTATTGCAGTTTCTGCGTAGTGCCCTACACCCGCGGTGAAGAAGTCAGCCGTCCGCTGCAGGATGTACTGAAAGAAATCCGTCACCTGGCCGAACACGGTGTGCGCGAAGTGACCCTACTCGGTCAAAACGTGAATGGTTACCGCGGCGACATTGGCAACGGTGATATCGCTGACTTTGCTGAACTGATTCGTCTGGTGGCAGAAATCGACGGTATTGATCGCATCCGCTATATGACCTCACACCCACTGGAGTTCTCCGATTCGCTGATTGATGCCCACGCTAATATTCCCAAGCTGGCCAAATACCTGCACTTACCGGTGCAATCAGGTTCAGACCGTATTTTATCGGCGATGAAGCGCAACCACACCGCCCTTGAGTACAAATCACGGATTCGTAAACTCAAAGCTGCTGTGCCAGATATTCTCATCAGCTCGGACTTTATTGTTGGCTTCCCCGGTGAAACCGAAAAAGATTTTGAGCAAACCATGCAATTGGTTGCTGATGTGGATTTTGACTTCTCCTACTCCTTTATCTACAGCCCACGCCCAGGTACGCCGGCTGCCGAGTTGAAAGATGACACGCCAGAAGAAGTGATCAAGCACCGTTTAGGTTTACTGCAACACCGCTTGCAGCAACAAGGCTTTGCGCATACCCGTCGTATGGCCAACACCGTACAGCGTATTTTGGTGAATGATTACGCCAAGAAAGATCCAGGCGTATTGCAGGGACGTAACGAGAACAACCGTATCGTGTATTTCCGCAGTAACAACCCCAGCTTGATTGGTCAGTTTGTTGATGTGTTTATTGAAGAGGCCAAACCCTTCACCCTGCACGGACGCCTAGTGGAGTAAGACTTTAAGCCACTAGACAGCTCATCCGCCCCATAAAGCCGTTCTTGGCGTAAAATAAGCTAGCGTACTCTGCCAGTTTCTGGTAAGTTCGCCCGCTTGTGAGCGTAGAGGTCGTTATTCAGGGAACTGATTAAGGCTTATTACGCAGTGACTTAGAGCGTTTGAGAGGCGGACCTATGCCCAAGACTACAGAAAAACAAAGCAGCCAATTAGACAGTACTTTCGTGCCTTATGAACCAGGTAAAGACGAAGAGTATATGAGCGAAAAGATGCGCGCTCACTTCACTAACCTTCTAAACAACTGGAAACAGGAATTAATGGAAGAAGTGGATCGCACCGTGACTCATATGAAGGACGAAGCGGCGAACTTCCCTGATCCAGCAGACCGTGCCAGCCAAGAAGAAGAGTTCAGCCTTGAATTACGTACGCGTGACCGCGAGCGCAAGCTGATCAAGAAAATTGACGAAACCATCGAACTGATCAAAGAAGATGATTACGGTTGGTGTGATGCCTGCGG
>JAAZCO010000153.1 GCA_012513235.1 Gammaproteobacteria bacterium | reverse complement strand
CGCTGATGTACCTTTCCCGCCGCGTTTAGGTCGGGCTGAAGAATATGCCGCCTTAGCGCAGCATATTGTTGAAAACACCATGCTCAATGGCGAAGTGATTCGCATCGATGGTGCGTTACGTATGGGAGTTAAATAGTATGAGTACGCATGATCCGGTGGTGATTGTCAGTATGGCGCGTACGCCAATGGGCGGTTTTCAAGGTGCTTTACACAGTGCGACCGCGCCAGAATTGGGTGCGGTAGCGATTAAAGCCGCGGTGGCTCGTGCGCAGTTAGCCCCGGATGCGGTGCAAGAAGTGTTGTTCGGTTGTGTGCTGCCTGCAGGTTTGGGCCAAGCGCCAGCCCGTCAAGCAGCGCTCGGGGCTGGGTTAAATGAGCATACCGTCGCCACTACAGTGAATAAAATGTGCGGTTCAGGTATGCAAACTGTGATTATGGCACATGATGCGTTATTAGCTGGGTCAGTTGATGTGGTGGTTGCGGGAGGCATGGAAAGTATGTCTAACGCACCCTATTTGCTGGATAAGGCTCGTGCTGGCTATCGCATGGGGCATGCTAAAGTGATTGACCATATGTTTATGGACGGCCTTGAGGATGCTTACGATAGGGGCCGTCTGATGGGCAGTTTTGCTGAAGATAGCGCGCAAGCTCATGGCTTTACCCGTGAGCAGCAAGATGATTTTGCTGAGCAGTCATTACTGCGTGCACAAGCAGCGATCAGTAATGGTAATTTTGCTGAAGAAATTGTACCTGTGCAGATCGCGCAGCGTAAAGGCAGCGTGACGGTCAGCGAAGATGAACAACCACCTAAGGCTGATTTAGCTAAAATTCGTCAACTGCGACCTGCCTTTAGTCAAGACGGTACGGTGACGGCAGCCAACTCCAGTTCGATTTCGGACGGTGCTGCAGCATTGGTACTGATGCGTCAAAGCGAAGCTGAACAACGGGGCTTAAAGCCTTTAGCGGTGATTCGTGGGCACAGCGCCTATGCTGCTGCACCGCACTTATTTACCACGGCACCTGTGGGTGCGATTGATAAGTTGCTGCAGCGCACCGGCTGGGATTTAGATCAAGTTGATCTGTTTGAGATTAACGAAGCCTTTGCGGTAGTGACTATGATTGCCATGCGCGAATTAAATTTGCCGGCAGACAAGGTTAACGTGCATGGTGGAGCCTGTGCTTTAGGTCATCCGATTGGTGCATCCGGAGCGCGTATTTTAGTCACGCTGCTATCGGCACTTAAACAACAGAATAAACGTTTTGGCGTCGCTGCCATTTGTATTGGTGGTGGTGAAGCGACGGCAATAGCAGTTGAATTACTGCATTAATACACATACTTTTAATCAGGTGCATGCTGCACTTGATTAATGGCTGAGGATTTTGATTTATGACACAAGCAGTTGAAACCTATAAGAAAGCTCAACATTTAGACTTGACCGATAAATTGGTCGTTGAGATGCGCGGGCATACCGCTTTGTTGACCTTGAATAACCCATCGGCTAACACTTGGGATGCGGGCATGCTCAAAGGTGTGAAGCAATTGGTGGAGCACCTGAACCAAGATCAAGATATTTATGCGTTAGTTGTGACCGGCGCTGGTGAAAAGTTTTTTAGTGCTGGTGCTGACTTAAAAATCTTTGCGAGCGGTGATAAAGCTATGGCCCGTCAAATGGCGCGTCTGTTTGGTGAAGCCTTTGAAGCGCTGAGTAATTACCGTGGTGTGACCATTGCGGCGATTAATGGCTATGCCATGGGTGGTGGTTTGGAGTGTGCTTTAGCCTGTGATATTCGCGTGGCTGAAGAGCAGGCGCAAATGGCACTGCCAGAAGCGACTGTGGGTTTATTGCCCTGTGCCGGTGGTACACAAAAACTCTCATGGTTGGTGGGTGAGGGCTGGGCGAAGCGCATGATCTTATGTGGTGAGCGCATTGATGCGCGTACTGCTGAGCGTATTGGCTTGGTTGAAGAAGTGGTTGCTCCAGGTCAGGCATTGGCAAAAGCCTTAGAGTTAGCCGATAAGGTTGCTAAGCAAAGCCCAGTGGCTGTACGCATGATCAAGCCCTTGATTCAAGGTGCGCGTACACAAGCACCGGATTACTGGCTGCCTTCTGAGCGTGAAGCTTTTGTGGATTTGTTTGATGCGCAAGACACCACTGAAGGTGTGAGCGCGTTTTTAGAAAAGCGCAAAGCCCAGTGGAAAAACTGTTAATAGGATGTGTGTTTAAATTCTAAGCGCATCAGCAAGCCTCAAATCTGTCTGTAGCTATTAATACAGAAGGGTTTGGGGCTTTTTTGTGCCTGCAGATAAGTCACTACGCATAGGTCAGTGCAAATATATAAGAGGGTTAGTAAGGGGCAATGAGGGGGCAAGGGCAGTCGTAGCACGCTTAGGTGCTACGACTTGATGCAGTATTAGCCTTGTGACAATAGCTGGCGCAGTTCAATGATCGCGGCGTTAGCACGGGATATGTAGTTGGCCATCACTAATGAGTGGTTGGCTAGAATGCCGTAACCGTCACCATTGAGAATCATCGGGCTCCATAAGGACTCTTGTGCGGACTCTAATTCACGAATGATTTGACGCACGCTGACGGTAGCGTTCTTTTTTGCAATCACGTCAGCAAAGTCAATTTCAATCGCACGTAAAAAGTGAGACAGTGCCCAAGCTTGACCGCGAGCTTCATAAAAGACGTTATCAATTTGCAGCCAGGGTGTTTTGATAACTTCTTCTTTAATGCCTTGAGCTCGGCCAGTCAATACAGGGTTGTCAGTTTCAACTTCACCGTCTTGATCTATATTTAAGCTGGCTTTACCGACACTGGCAGATAAACGCTGTGACAGAGAGCCTAAACGGGTTGCCACATCACCTAACCAGTTATTGAGGTTGTCAGCGCGCGCATAAAACTGTGTGTTGGATTTACTTTGGTCACTGAGGCGCGCTAAGTAGCGGTCTAATGATTTAACACCTAAACGGTATTCGTCTTCAGTAGCCGGCAAGACCCAGCTTTTGTTATCAAAGTTAAAGCGTGGTTCGGCTTTAGCTAAATCGGCATCTTCGGTGGATTGTGATTGTGAACGGGCAAAGTCTTTACGTAATGCACGTGATAGATCACGCACTTGCACTAAGACGCCATATTCCCATGCGGGCATATTGTCCAACCAAATGCCGGGTGGTGCGTAGTCGTTGGTCAGATAACCACCGGGCTTATCGAGCAGTGTAGTGGCAACCTGTTTCAGGGTTTCTACAGTGGTGTATCCTGTTACTAGCGAGCGTTGCGCTGTGTCTGCTGCTTGTTGGGTATGCTCTTGCACACCAAAGAATTCAGGTTCCTGACTCCAGTACCAGCCAATAATCAAGGTGACCAGCAGGTATAAAGCTAAAATAGTGATCAGCGTGCGACTGAACCAAATGCCACCCAGGTAGCTTTTAACATCATCGACTGAGTCATTGACTTGGTCACGAGCGTCTCGTGAGCGTTTTTTCCAATTGAGCATGCGTAAGCCCTTGTATTGCGTTTGGTTAACAGTCTGGTGCAACTGCTGCGTATTATTGACTCTACTATAAAGTATGCCATGGCGATTGTGCAGGGCATTGTCCAACATTAATTATTTATGCCGGTAAGACTCTAGCCTTGCAGTAGGAGGTTACGCCACTTTAGCGAGCGGCTTTACGCACATGATCCAGTAAGGCATCGTTTGGGTAACCGTCTGCTGGTAACCCTTGCGCCTGCTGAAAGTTACGCACTGCTTGGCGTGAGTTGATACCGATAATGCCATCAGGGTTGCCACTGTCAAAACCCAGTTTATTGAGCAGCGTTTGTAACTCAACGCGTTCGGTACGGCTCAGCATGCGCTCGTGTTTTGGCCAAGCAGCAGGAGGGTTATAATCGCCTTCTAAAGCATCGGAGAGTAAGCCAATGGCTAGCGCATATGAGGATGAGTTGTTGTACTTTAAAATACTGCGAAAATTATTCAGCAATAAATAAGCCGGACCTTGGTGACCGCTGGGTAAAAATAAAGTGGCGTGTTGTTGGCCGAGTAAGCGCATATTGACAGTATTGCGCGGCTTGATACCCAACGCTTGCCATTGGCTCACTGTTTTCTTAAGTGAGCCATCAGCCAATGCATAATCAAAGTGTTGCTTGGGTAACTGCACCTCAAAGCCCCAAGGTAAATCATGTTGCCAGCCTGATAGGCTTAAGTAGTTTGCAGCAGAGGCTAGGGCGTCAGCACTCGAGCGCCAAATATCACGGCGGCCATTGCCGTCAAAATCGACTGCATACTCGCGGTAGGTTGTGGGCATAAATTGTGTTTGTCCCATAGCTCCAGCCCATGAACCAATCATGCCGCTAGGGCTGGTATCGCCTTCTTGGAGGATATGCAGTGCCGCAAGTAACTGGCTACGCCAAAAGGCGCTGCGACGGCCTTCATAAGCTAAAGTTGCCAGCGAACGAATAACATTTTTACTGCCAATGTTCTGCCCAAAACCGCTTTCCATGCCCCAGACTGCAACTAAAATACTGGGCTCAACTTTGTAGCGTGCTTCAATAGCATTTAAGGTTTTTGCATGCTCGGCCAGCAAGGCTTTACCACGGGCGACACGCCATGATGACACCGCACTTTCTAAATACTCCCACACAGGGCGGCTAAACTCGGGTTGGCTTTGGTCGGCGGCAATCACTTGTGGGTCGAGTGTCAGACCTGCAAATGCTTGTTCAAATAATAGTGGAGTTATGCCTTCATCGAGAGCCTGAATGCGTAAGCCTGCTCGCCACTGGATAAAGCTTTCTTGCGCAGCTAAAGGAGGAGTTGTGGGTGTCGTGGCGTTTGCTGCACTTGGCGTGACCAGAGGGGCAGTTGTAGCGGCAAAGGCATGACTGGATAAAAGTCCAACCACAAGCACTGCATAAAAAGAAGGAAGGCGCTCAAGCATGGGTCATCTCAATGTTTAGTAGAACTCAACTTTAACAGGCTGAGCAGTCAAATAAGAATAGTGTGCAGTATGGGCTAAGGCAATAGCGAATCTTAAGCCGCTAAAAAAAGAAAAGCCTCAGGGTGATTAGACCGAGAGGCTTGTTTGTCGCGGCGGTAGCTGCCTTTGCCTTTTTTAGCACGCTCTTGGCGGCTGCGAAATAAGGGTTGGGCAATGATGGATTTAGCTTTATTGCTGCGTTTTTCAGAACGCTGACTCATGGATATACTCCTTGCAAGCCTTAGCTCGTAGTCGGTGTTTAGTACAGTGTAAACACTATAAATAATCTACTCTATAATATGGATGTGCAGTACTGTTGGTTCATCTGAAGTATCAGACTCACTGCACTGAAAAAAGTGCAGTGGCTGATAAAATATAAGCGTCTTTTATGCTAAGCGCTTGTAGCGTACGCGCTTAGGCTGAGCTGCTGCATCACCCAAACGCTTTTTACGATCGGCTTCATATTCAGTGTAGTTACCTTCAAAGAACACCACGCTCGAATCGTCTTCATAGGCCAAAATATGTGTAGCAATACGGTCAAGGAACCAGCGGTCGTGCGAGATCACAATTGCAGAGCCTGGGAAGTCCAAGAGCGCTTCTTCCAGTGCGCGCAAGGTTTCCACATCGAGGTCGTTGGACGGCTCATCCAGCAGTAAAACGTTAGCGCCTTGCTTGAGTGTCAGCGCTAAGTGCAAGCGACCGCGCTCACCACCGGACAGATCTTTAACAAACTTTTGTTGGTCCGAGCCTTTAAAGTTAAAGCGTCCAACATAACCACGTGACGGCACTTCATAGTTACCGACTTTAATCATGTCGTAACCGTCAGAGATTTGCTCCCATACAGTTTTAGAACCGTCCAGGCTGTCACGCTGCTGATCAACGCTAGCGAGCTTAACGCTCTCACCAATAATGATTTCACCTGAGTCAGGTTGTTCAACACCCATAATCATTCTAAATAGGGTTGATTTACCGGCACCGTTACCACCGATCACACCGACAATGGCACCTTTAGGTAAAGTGAAGGACAGGTCATCAATTAACACGCGATCGCCATAGGCTTTGCTAACGTTTTTGATCTCAATCACTTGGTCGCCTAAACGCTCACCGGCTGGGATATAAATCTCATTGGTTTCGCTGCGCTTTTGGAATTCTTGTGATTGCATTTCTTCAAAGCGCGCTAAACGAGCCTTAGATTTGGACTGACGGCCTTTGGCACCTTGGCGCACCCACTCCAACTCAGCTTTCATGGCTTTGTTGTGTGAGGTTTCTTGCTTGGCTTCTTGGCTCAAACGATTGGCTTTTGCTTCCAGCCACTGTGAGTAGTTGCCTTCAAAAGGAATACCTTGGCCACGGTCCAGCTCAAGAATCCAGCCCGCGACGTTATCTAAGAAGTAACGGTCGTGGGTGATGGCTACGACAGTACCGGTAAAGTCATGTAGGAAACGCTCAAGCCACGCAACGGAGTCAGCGTCCAAGTGGTTGGTCGGCTCATCGAGCAGCAGCATATCGGGCGCAGATAGTAATAAGCGGCATAGGGCTACGCGGCGTTTTTCACCACCCGATAAGTGCTTAACTTTGGCATCCCAAGCGGGCAGGCGCAGCGCATCGGCAGCCACTTCCAGCTGGCGCTCAATGTTGTGGCCGTCGCTGGCTTGTAAAATAGCTTCGAGTTTAGCTTGCTCGCTAGCCAGCGCATCAAAGTCTGCATCAGGTTCAGCGTAGGCTGCATAGACTTCATCCAGACGTGCTTGTGCATCTTTGATTTCACCTAAGGCTTCTTCAACGATTTCACGTACGGTTTTAGTTGGATCGAGCTGCGGCTCTTGCGGTAAATAGCCAATGTTAAGGCCTGGCATGGGACGCGCTTCACCGTTAAATTCGGTATCAACGCCCGCCATAATGCGTAATAAAGTGGACTTACCTGAGCCGTTGAGACCTAAGACACCAATTTTGGCACCAGGGAAAAATGATAAGGAAATATCTTTGAGAATTTCACGCTTAGGTGGGACAACTTTGCCAAGACGGTGCATGGTAAAAACATACTGAGACATTTTCGACCCTAATAGTTAGTGAATAAGTGGATGGCTATGTATCTCTTAAGTAGAGAGCAACCATAAAAAGTTGGCTGATTGTAGCGTTTTACCGGCAATTAAGCAGTAGCTGGAGTGTGTTGAGTACTATTGCCAAGTGTGTCTAATCTGCTAATGCTTATAGTTATTTAGTTGTGTAGCTGTGTAGTTATGCGGCATGTCGTGCAGCGAGGCGGGTGTTCTTCCGTCGATGAACCCGTCCGGGGTTCAACTCCGGCGCTGCGCCATCCATGGCTCCGCTTGTCACACCCACCTCGCCGCACTCGTTGAAGATAAGCAGTGTGTTCGAGATTGTAGAATCAGTCTCTAAAAGCAAGAGCAAAAACAAGTTGGTTGTTACTGTGCACTCGTTGAAGATAAGCAGTGTGTTCAAAATTGCAGAATCAGTCTTTAAAAAGCAACGGCAACATCATATTCAATATAAATAGCGAGCTTGACTCATCCAACTCTTGATCTGAATATCGGCTACCGCCTTGAATTCACTATAAATGGTCGAGACGCGCCGTGTGGGTGTCGTGACAAGCGAGCCATGGATGGTGAGCGCCCGAATCGGGTCAGGAAGACCCGTTGAGGGAAGAACGATACTCACGCGGCGTGTCATGCACACAATCTTGCTCAACACTTCTGCTTTTCTAGCTTTGCAAATAGAGCTTAGATCCCTCATCCCTATGTTTCCAGAGGCTTTTTTCGAATGTTTTATGCAATAAACACGGGATGAGCCAGACTTATTGCCTGAGTGACATCCTTTCATGTGCCATGATCGTTTAGATAATGTAGAATCTCTAACTTATAAATTTTATTAGCCTTGTTGATTCCATGAGGACCGCTATGTTCAGCCGTGATTTGACTATTGCCCGATATGACGCCGAACTTTTTGACGCGATGGAAAAAGAAGCCCAACGCCAAGAAGAGCACATTGAGCTGATTGCATCAGAAAACTACACAAGCCCTGCGGTAATGGAGGCACAAGGTTCTGTGCTCACCAATAAATACGCTGAAGGCTACCCACAAAAGCGCTACTACGGTGGTTGTGAGTACGTTGACATCATTGAGCAGTTAGCGATTGATCGCGCTAAAGAACTGTTTGGTGCAGAGTACGCTAACGTTCAGCCGCACGCAGGTTCACAAGCCAACGCTGCAGTGTACTTAGCGTTACTTGAAGCGGGCGACACTATTCTTGGTATGAGCTTGGCACACGGTGGTCACTTGACTCACGGTGCTAGCGTCAGTTCTTCAGGTAAATTGTACAACGCTATCCAGTACGGCATTGATGATGCAGGCTTGATTGACTACGACGAAGTTGAGCGTTTGGCCTTAGAGCACAAGCCAAAAATGATCGTTGCCGGTTTCTCAGCTTACTCACAGGTTCTAGATTTCCCACGTTTCCGTGAAATCGCTGACAAGGTCGGCGCGTACCTGTTTGTTGATATGGCGCACGTGGCTGGCTTGGTGGCTGCGGGTGTGTACCCGAACCCAGTACCATACGCTGACGTTGTGACTACTACCACGCACAAAACCTTACGCGGTCCACGCGGTGGTTTGATCCTGTCACGCAGCAATAATTTTGAGCGTAAGCTTAACTCTGCAGTGTTCCCAGGTACTCAAGGTGGTCCACTGGAGCACGTGATTGCAGGTAAAGCGATTTGCTTTAAAGAAGCATTGCAGCCTGAGTTTAAGACCTATCAAGCGCAAGTGATCAAAAACGCACAAGCTATGGCTAATGTGTTTATTGAGCGTGGCTTTGATGTGGTATCAGGCGGTACCTTTAACCACCTGTTCCTCGTATCACTGATCAAGCAAGATATCACTGGTAAAGATGCTGATGCGGCATTAGGCGACGCCTTTATCACTGTGAACAAAAACTCTGTACCTAACGATCCACGCTCACCTTTTGTTACTTCAGGTCTGCGTGTAGGTACACCTGCAGTGACCACGCGCGGCTTTAAAGAAGCTGAGTGTGTAGAGTTGGCAGGTTGGATGTGTGACATCCTCGACAACATGGGCGATACGTCCGTGATTGACGCAGTCCGTGAAAAAGTTAAAGCAGTGTGTGCAAACTTCCCGGTTTACGGTAAGTAAGTTCAAGCCTGCACAAGAAACCCAGCTTCGGCTGGGTTTTTTTATGCTTACAGAATGTGCAGGGTGTGAGTGAGTACTGATAAAAGCTGAATATCTAAACGCGTCTTTTAGGCTGTTGAGTATATTGCATCGAATTGTTAACCAGGCACGGGCCAACTATATGGGCGCGGTGTGCAGGTTAAATAAAAAAGGTGTTAAAAATCATAAAAACCCTTTGCGCTGAATGCTAATCTTTCGCATTATAGCTCTATAATTTGATGATTCTCATTTGTAAGTACATTTCTTAAAGGACATTTCATGCGTCGTTTTTCATTAGCTCATTTCAGCGTGCTTGCACTCGCCATTAACTTAGCCGCTTGCGGTGATAACGACTCTGCAGCAAGCAGCACTGCAAAGGTCAGTTCTGCCGTTGTACAGCCAGTAACAACACCAGCGGCTGATGTGCAAGCGGTCACCCGTGAGCAAGTGGTCAGTCACTATGCTGATATTGCCCATGCAACCTTTGCCGACGCGCACAGTACGGCGCAAGTATTGCAAGCAGCAGTGAATGCCTTTGTGGCCGCGCCCAGTGAAAAAACCCAGCAGGCAGCGAAAGATGCATGGTTAGCTGCGCGCGTACCTTATATGCAAACTGAAGTGTTTCGCTTTGGTAACACCTTAGTGGATGAGTGGGAAGGGCAGGTCAATGCCTGGCCGTTGGATGAAGGCTTAATTGACTATGTGGCTGATGATTACGATTACGCACTGGGTAACGAAGGCGCCGTAGCGAATATTATTGCCAGCCAAAGCATTCAAGTCGGTGAAGATAAACTCGATGTCAGCATATTAAATGCTGAGCTGTTAGCCGGTTTAAATGAGTTGGGCGGTTCTGAGGCCAACGTAGCAACGGGTTACCACGCCATTGAGTTTTTACTCTGGGGTCAAGATTTAAACGGTACCCAGCCCGGTGCGGGTGAGCGCCCATACAGTGACTACTTGACCGACGAGAACTGCACCGGCGGCAACTGCGCACGCCGTGCTCAGTACTTAACCGTGGTGACTGATTTACTGGTGACTGATTTAGCCGAGATGACTGCGCAATGGGCACCCGATAACGCTAAAAACTACCGCACTGAGCTGCTAGCTGAAAGCGCCGAGCAAGGCTTGCGTAAAGCCTTCTTTGGCATGGGTAGTTTAAGCTTGGGCGAGTTGGCCGGTGAGCGGATGAAAGTCGCTTTAGAAGCCAGTTCCACTGAAGATGAACACGATTGCTTCAGTGATAACACCCACAACTCACACTTTTACAACGCCAAAGGTATTCGTAATGTCTACTTAGGCCAATACAAAAAGGTGGATGGCACTGTGTTAACCGGTCCAAGTATCGCGCAGTTGGTACAGGCCAGTGATACAGCGGCGGATCAGGTGTTGCAAGCTCAGTTAGCCAGTACGGAAAACAGTTTGCAGGTGATGGTTGATGCAGCAGAAAATGGCATGGCATTTGATCAGATGATTGATCCTGATAATGCTGCTGGTCAGCAGATTGTGCGCGATTCAATTGCCGCTTTGGTTGAGCAAACTACTGGCATTGAGCAAGCCGCTTTAGCTTTGGGTATTACCGAACTGAATCCCGATACGGCTGATCACGCTTTTTAATTCGAGATAGTTGCTGTACCGGTTCTGGGCTCCATTTGCAGTACTGTTTTTATCCTGAGAATGCCGACTGTTGTCGGCGTTCTTCTTTCTAACTAAAAGTTAGGTTTGTTGCTATGAAAGTTTTTTTATCAGCCTGCGCCTTGAGTGTGTTCTGCTTCAATGCCGCGCAGGCAGCGACAGCGTTAAGTGAGTTTGATCCACAAGAGCGCTTTCCCGGCGGCAGTGCGACTGTACATAAGTTTGACGCTAATGCGTTTTCACTGCCTTCGGCCAATTTGGCGCCGACCCGCCGTTTAGATTTTAGTGTGGGTAATAGTTTTTTTCGCAGCCCTTGGGTGATTGCTCCAGCCACTACCACTGCGCGCGATGGCTTGGGGCCGCTGTTTAATACCAATGCTTGCCAAAATTGCCATATTAAAGATGGTCGTGGCCATCCGCCGGCGCCTGATGCACTCAATGCTGTGTCGATGTTGGTGCGTTTATCTATTCCTGCTACGGCTGCAGATGCCGCAGTGCTGGCACAGAAAGGTATCGTACCTGAGCCAACCTATGGTGGGCAGTTTCAAGATATGGCTGTGCCGGGCATCGCTCCAGAAGGCCGTGTACGCGTCACTTATACTGCAGTGCCGGTCACCTTTGCTGATGGCAGCGTGGTTGAGTTGCAGCAACCGAGCTTGCAGATGACTGATTTAGGCTATGGCCCCATGCATGCGCAGACCTTGTTCTCTGCGCGTATTGCGCCGCCGATGATTGGTTTAGGCTTGCTGGAAGCCATTGCTGAAGAGGATGTATTGGCCCAACAAGACCCCGATGATCTAGACGGTGATGGTATTCGTGGCCGGGCCAATCAGGTGTGGTCACATGAGGCGCAAGCCTTGCAAATGGGCCGTTTTGGTTGGAAGGCTGGGCAGCCCAGCATGCGTCAGCAAAATGCCGATGCCTTTTTTAATGATATGGGTTTGTCCACACCCTTGATGGCGGGTACTTCTTGTACTACAGCACAAACAGACTGTTTGGCTGCACCACAGGGTGGCGAACCTGAGGTGAATGAGAAAATTGAAGCGCAGGTGTTGTTCTATTCGCGCAATTTAGCGGTGCCAGCACGCCGCAATGCGGATGATGCGCAAGTGCTCAAAGGTAAAGAATTATTCCACCAGGCTAATTGCCAAGGCTGCCATACACCACGCTTTGTAACCGCTGCGCAGGCGCCTGAGCCTGAGTTAGCCAACCAAGTGATTTTCCCCTATACCGATTTACTGCTGCACGATATGGGCGAAGGCTTGGCTGATCAGCGCCCTGAGTTTCAGGCCAGTGGCCAAGATTGGCGTACGCCACCGTTGTGGGGTATTGGCTTAACCCAAGCAGTGAGTGGTCATACGCGTTTCTTACACGATGGGCGGGCGCGCGATATGATGGAAGCGGTGCTTTGGCATGGCGGCGAGGCTGAGTCGTCGAAGCAACAGGTGTTAAATTTTTCATCCGTCGATCGGCAAGCTCTGTTGGCTTTCCTTAATTCTCTTTAGGTGCGCATAATGTTTAAAAAAATAATCTATGCATGGGTCGGTGTGAGTTTGTTGGCGTGCTCAAACAGTGATGATCCCTATCAGCAGACCAGTGCGGTATTGGGCGAGCAAGTTATTTATCGCGCGCACCAAGATTGGCAGGCAAGCAATCAGCAATTGCTCAGCAGTACCGAGGCGTTCTGTCTGGGGGAGCAAAGCTTAATCCAGAGTCGTGAGCACTTTTTACAGGCGCAGCAGGCTTGGGCATCTGTGCAGCCGGTGCTAATAGGTCCGTTAAATGAAGGTAACCGCACGTGGCAAGTGCAGTTTTGGCCAGATAAGAAAAATCTTGTCGCCCGTCAGGTTAAACAGTTTTTAAACGCCAACCCGCAAGCTCAGTTAGCAGACCTGGAGCGCGGCAGTGTAGTGATTCAGGGCTTAAGCGCTTATGAATATGTGCTGTTTGATGCGCAGGTTAATCTGGATGATGCGCTTGAAAAGCAACGTTACTGTCCCTTGTTAACTCATATTGCTACGCATCAACAGCAATTGGCCGACGAGGTACTGGCGCAATGGCAAGGCAAAGACGGCATGCTGGCGCAGTTGACAAGTTTTCCCAATCAGCGTTATGCAGAGCCCATCGAGGCGTTAACGGCAATCTTGCAAGCGCAAGTGATGAGTTTGGACGGCTTAAAGAAAAAACTGGGTACACCATTGGGGCGCAGTAATAAGAATATTGCCCAGCCCTATCAAGCACAGTCTTGGCGCAGTCAGGCATCGCTTAGTGGTTTATCTGCCGAGATTGAGACCGCATTAACTGTGTGGCAAGGTGCGGGTCAACAGGGGGTGCGTGATCTGTTAGTGGCGAACCATGCTGACTTGGTTAAACAGATTGATGCGGCTTATTTGCAAACACAGCAAGAATTATCGGCCTTCAAACAGCCATTGACTCTGTTGTTGGCTGATGCACAGCAGCGCCCAGCCTTGTTTGCCTTGTATGAAAGCTTTGATCGTTTGCACCGCTTGCATGAGAAAGACGTGGCGCGTGCCCTGGGCGTACAACTGGGCTTTAACGCCCATGATGGTGACTGATCATGCAGCGTCGTACATTCTTAGCCGCAGGTTTAGCAGCCTTGACTGGGGCGGCAGTCTTAGGTTGGCGCGTATGGCCACAAGGGCGTCAACCGCTTGTGCTCTCGGCGCGCGATAATGCTGCCGGTGAGCATTTTGCGGTGGCTTATACACTGGCAGGTGAGCAGATATTTGCCATTCAGGTTAAAGAGCGTTGTCATGATATTTGTCTGCATCCAAGCCTGCCGCTGGCGGTCTTTACCGGACGCCGACCCTCCACCGAAAGTTATTTAATTGATGTACAAACAGGGCGTTTAGTGCAAACTTTGAGTACGCCAAGTAATCGCCATTTTCAAGGGCATGCGGTGTTTGATGTCAGTGGTGAGCGTTTGTACAGCACTGAAAATGATACCGATGAGCCGGGTCGGGGCGTGATTGGTGTTTGGCAATTGAGCGCCACTCAAGACTTACAGCGAGAGGCTGAGTTATCCAGTCACGGGGTGGGACCGCATCAATTGTTGTGGTTGCCCGATGGTAAAACGCTGGTGATTGCCAATGGTGGGATTCGTACTGAGTCGGGTAGTCGTGAAGAGCTGAATCTCGATGCGATGGAGCCCAGCCTAGTACTGATGAATACCCAAGGTGAATGCCTGAGTAAAGAATTGCTGGCTGACTCAATGAACAGCATTCGTCATCTGGCCGTGGCCAGTGATGGTACTGTGATTGCTGTGCAGCAGTATCAGGGTGGCTTGCATGAACGTATCGACTTATTGGCGATTAAGCGCCCGCAACAACCCTTGATGGTGTTTCCAGTGGCAGAGGCACAGCGCAGTCAAATGCAGCAATATGCCGCCAGTGTAGCCATTCATGATGAATTGCGTTTAGTGGCGATGACAGCACCGCGCGGCAGTCGAGTGTTTATTTGGGATTTAGATACTGCTGAATTACGCTTGGATGCACCTTTCCCCGATTGCGCTGGCGTAGCTGCAAGTCAAGATGGCTTTGTGGTGACCACCGGAGTAGGGCGTTGCCGCAGTTATGATTGCCGTACACAAGATATCAGTATGCAAGCGCTGCAATTGCCGGCGGGGTTATGGGATAACCACGCGCTGTTGGCATAGTGCATAAGTTTGCTGGCAATGATGTGTCGATCATCGCCAGCAGCTTAGAGGCTTAAGGCAGTTGTGTGCTGTTATAAAACACCTGCAGTACCTTGATTAAGTACGCTAAATCCTGACTGCCTGCTAACTCGCGAATGGAGTGCATGGCAAAGGTCGGCACGCCAATATCAATGGTTTGAATGCCCAGCTGGCTGGCGGTGATTGGGCCAATGGTTGAACCACAGCCCAAGTCAGTGCGCGTCACAAAGCTTTGTACAGGGACCTGCGCCGCTGCGCATAACAGCTTAAAGAAACTTGAGGTTTCGCTGTTGGTGGCATAGCGCTGGTTCGCGTTGATTTTAATTACTGGACCACGATTGAGTAGCGGGCCGTGATTACCATCATGTTTATCGGCGTAGTTGGGGTGAATGCCGTGGGCGTTATCTGCTGAAATCAGCAAGGAGTGCTGCACGCAGCGCACAAAGTCTTCTTCTGAGCCCAGTACACGACGCAACACTTGTTCTAAGAATGGACCATCGGCACCACAGGCGGAGTTTGAACCGACTTCTTCGTGGTCAGTACAGACTAAAACCTGTGTATGTTGCTTGTCACTGCTGAGCAAGGCTTGCAGACCGGCATAGCATGACAGCAGGTTATCCAGACGCGCTCCGGCGATAAAGTCTTGATTGAGGCCAATCAAAGCTGCCGGCTGGCTGTCATAAAAGCACAGTTCGTAATCTAAAATATTAGCATCAGCAATACCGTGTTCGCGTTGCAGTTGCTCAGCTAACAAAGCGCGAAAGTCCTTGCGCTCATCGCCATGCAGTTGGGCTAAAACTGGGGGTAATTCTGTTTGTGGATTAATGGTCCAGCCGCTATTGGCTTCACGGTTCAGGTGAATGGCCAAACTTGGAATGGTGGCAATCGCCTGTTTAAAATCAATTAAGCGGCTTTGCAGTTGCTCATGGTGTTTAAAAGTGACACGGCCCGCCAGTGATAAATCACGATCAAACCAAGGGCTGAGTAACACACCACCATAGACTTCAACACCCAGCTGCCAGTAGCTGTGGCGGGATAATTCAGGCTGGGGCTTTACTTTTAAGCAAGGGCTGTCAGTGTGTGCACCCACCATACGTATTCCGTGTTCGACAGGATCGCTGTGGCCCAGTTGAATCGCAATAATGGAGGAGTCGTTACGGGTAACGTAATAGCGCCCTTGTGGCTCGAGCTGCCAGGTTTCACGCTCATCTAACGCTTGGTAGCCTGCAGCTTGCAGGGCTGCACACATACTCTGTGTGGCATGAAATGGACTCGGTGAGTTTTTTAAGAAATCTAATAAACCCGTGCTGGGCGTGTTGTGCATGAGAACTCCGACAATTAAAACGATCGCAAAAGTTTAGCATTATTGCTGCAGAGAGGCGATGTAGCCGCGCTGCAGTCTATAGTGTGGGCTGGTGTTCAACCCTGGGTGTGCTACTTAGTCAGTGACTTTTGAATGGCAGGTTGCTCAATAGGCCAGAGTTTAATCGCTGCCCCTTGTGCCGGCCATAACAGTAGCTGCTGATGCTGAGCAAACTCCCAGCGTTGTACTTGTGCTAAGGCGGCTAAGAAGCGCTGCTCTTGCTCCATTAAAGCCGGCGCACAGAGTTTACGTGTAGTGGCAATATTGTGCAGGCTGAGTTGCTCGCCATTGAGTGTGTACTGCGCGGTCCAGTTATTGCAACCGGCCATACCTGCTGCCTGAGTTTTGTCTATTAAGCTCAAGGTCAACATGCTGCTGTCAATTAAGGGGCGCTCGCCAATCCATTCCACTTGGTAGTGTTGCGCGCTGTGTAATTGTGTCTTTGGCACACTGCTACAGGCGCCTAATGTAGCGGCTGCCGCAGCGATTAAGAGTGTTTTCTTCATCGTCAATGATTCCTCAAGTTCAGCGCAGTGGGCAGTTAGGCTTCAGATTGCTGGCACGCGCGACATAGATGGCGGCCATCGCGGTTGATCCAGCCCAACTCCAACAAGCGCTGTTCAGCAGCGGGTTGCTTGGCTGCATTACCTAGGCTGGCATCCACGGCAAACTCCAGTGCGAGCAAGCTGTTGCAGCCATCACACTGTACTTGCCAGTTATGAATGGCGAGCTCTTTAAATGCCGGTCCGCTGGCGACAGCCGTCCACTGACCGGGCGGATTGATCAAGTGACGGACTTTATTCACATGCAAGCGCATGCTCAGAGTTTTGCTGCCCTTGAGTGTAACCTGTAAGGTATCACCGGTTTTAATTGAGCCGCCTTGTCCGGTCACTTGATATTGCCCCGGCGCTAAGGCACGGCACTCAGTTAAAGTGTGCTGTGGGTTGAGTAAGGTGTAACGAAAATCATGTTCGGCCATGCCGATCTCCAAAGTAAAATAAAATAGGCTCGAGACTAATCAATACCGAGCTTTTTTAAACGGTAGCGCAGTGAGCGAAAGCTTAAGCCTAAACGCTCAGCTGCTGCAGTGCGGTTCCAGCGTGTTTCTTCCAGTGCTTGGGTAATCAGCTTGCGTTCAATGTCTTCAAGGTGGCCTTCAAGGTTGTCTACTTGGTCAAGTGCTGCTGAAGTGGTTGTAGCAGCTTGGCTCGTGGGTGGTGCTGTAATCTCATGGCTGGCTGCTTGGTGCAGTCCAGCATGTGGAAAGTGTAAATCTTGCAGCTGAATACAATCACCTTCCGCTAGGGTGTAGGCGCGCTCAAGAATATTTTCTAATTCACGCACATTGCCTGGAAAGCTATAGTTTAATAATTTTTGCAGCGCTTGCGCATGTAAATACACCGGCGTTGCTGCAGCACATAGGCGTGTCAAAATAGCCGTACTCAGCAGTTCAATATCTTCTGGTCGCTCGCGCAGTGGAGGAACTGACAGCTCGATGACATTCAGACGGTAATATAAATCTTGGCG
>JAAZCO010000152.1 GCA_012513235.1 Gammaproteobacteria bacterium | reverse complement strand
GTTCAAGGGTCAGGCTATGCAGGATATATCGTCGCTACTCGAGCAGGAGCTGAACAGCCCGCGCATGCGCACGCGTCGTAAATGGCGCGCATGGAAAGATGCTTGCGCACGTCGCGCGATTGCTCTGGGGGGCTTAAGCGTAATTGCCGCTATCACGCTGATTTTCTTTTATCTGTTGTATGAAGTTATGCCGCTGTTTAAAAGCGCCAGCATCCAACAAGAAACCAGCTTTACCCTGCAAGAACCTGCAGGTTCCAGCAACATCTTGACCATGTTCAGCGAAGAACAAAATGAGATCGCTGCACTGCTCACCGATAGCGGCAAATTGCTGTTTATCAATGCACACAATGGCCAGCCAGTGTCGGAACAGCAATTGCCGCTGCAGGATGCAGCAATCACCAGCCTAAAAGTGAAAACACCCGGCGATAACACCCTGTTACTCGGTTTAAGTAACGGGCAGGCATTGGCGGTGGATACTCGCTTTAAAGTGAGTTTTGATGCTGAAGGCCAGCGTTTAGGCGTGCAGCCGCAAGTCACTCAACTGTTCAACGGCAAACCCTTAACACTGGACGCACAGCAGCGCCCTCTGACTTATATTACTCAACAGCAAGCGCCCGACGGCATGCTGCTGGCTGGTTTAGTCGGCGATGGTGAAGTGGTGATGAGCCTATTGCGGCAAAAAACCAACTTTATCACCGGTGCTGTGCAGGAAAGTTTAGAACCCATCGCCTTTCCCAGCAGTACGCAGTATAAACGCCTACTGATTGCTCCCGACCATCACTATATCTTTGCCCTGCACCACAGCGGTCGTTTGGACGTGTATGACACGCGCAACCTTGAGCAGATTCAATTACTGCATACCCTGGCCTTGGTTGAGCGTGGACAGCAAGTCACCCAGATGGTGTTTCAGCTGGCGCAGCAATCCTTATTAGTCGGTGATTCACAAGGGCAGATTACTCAATTCTTTATGGTGCGCGATAAGCACAATCAGCAGCAACTGACGAAGATTCGCAGCTTAAAACTGGGCGATGCACCGATTCAGATACTCGAAGCCGAGCAACGTCGTAAAGGCTTTGTGGCGATTGATAGCACCGGCCGCACCGGGATTTTTAATACCACTGCGGAAAAGAAAGCCATTGATCAGCCTCTGCTAGACGGTGCCCCTGTGCTGGCGGCCTTAGCGCCGCGCGCCTCAATGCTCTTGCTGCAAGATGCGCAAGGTGTGTTTCACCGCTATGCCATTGATAACCCACACCCAGAAACATCATTGAAATCACTCTGGGGTAAGGTCTGGTACGAAGGCTATAACGAGCCGCAGTACACCTGGCAGTCCTCGTCAGCTTCAACTGAATTTGAACCGAAATTCAGCCTTACGCCCTTAGCCTTTGGCACACTGAAAGCGGCTTTTTATGCCATGTTGCTATCGGTGCCTCTGGCCGTCTGTGGCGCGATGTACACCGCCTACTTTATGGCCCCTGCGGTACGGCGCAAGATCAAACCAGTGATCGAGCTGATGGAAGCTTTGCCCACCGTCATCTTAGGTTTCTTTGCCGGTTTGTTTCTCGCACCCTTTATGGAAACCCACCTGCCGGGTGTGTTTGCTGTCCTGTTAATTCTTCCTTTAGGCATTGTTACCTTTGCTTTTGCGTGGGCACAACTGCCAGATCGAGTACGTGATCTGGTACCTGACGGCTGGCATGTGGTGATCTTAATTCCGTTAGTAGCCGTGCTGGGCTGGTTATCCTTTAGCTTAAGTCAGCCAATGGAACTGTGGTTTTTTAATGGTGATATGCGCAGCTGGCTGAGCAATGATATCGGTATTGATTTTGACCAACGTAATGCCATGGTGGTGGGTTTTGCCATGGGCTTTGCGGTGATCCCTACGATTTACTCGATTGCCGAAGATGCGCTATTTGGCGTACCCAAATCCTTAAGTCATGGCTCTTTAGCCCTAGGCGCAACGCCGTGGCAAACACTGGTGCGTGTGGTGTTACCCACCGCCAGCCCCGGTATTTTCTCGGCAGTGATGATAGGTATGGGTCGCGCAGTGGGTGAAACCATGATTGTGCTGATGGCCACCGGTAATACACCGATTATGAATGCCAATATTTTTGAGGGCATGCGCACTTTAGCGGCCAATATCGCCGTAGAAATGGGCGAGTCGGCGTTGGGCAGTAGCCATTACCGCATTTTATTTCTGGCAGCCTTGGTGCTGTTCTTATTTACCTTCGTGGTCAACACCTTGGCCGACTTGGTACGCCAGCGACTGCGTAACAAATACAGCACGCTGTAATACGGCCTTGGCACAGATTTAGGAGTAGATAACATGAAGGTTTCGCTGAAAAAATGGGTCGCCAGTGGCAGCCCTTGGGTGTGGCTGAATGCCGGCGCAGTGGCAATCAGCGTGGTGCTGGTCTTAGGTTTGCTGGGAGTGATTGCCTCGCGGGGCTTGGTGCACTTTTGGCCATCCAGCTTGCAAGAATACCAATACACCGACAGTCACGGCGCGCAGATGCCCGTACTGGGTGAGCGCGTACAACGCGAACAAGTCACCGCTGAGCAGATTCGTAATGCTGGTTTACCTGTACCTGCAGGTCAGGACATCCTCGATCGTCAATTGATTAAAGTCGGCAATCGCGAGCTGTACGGCTCAGATTTTCGCTGGGTGTTAGAGCATCAACTCAGCGACCTGCATTACCCAAAACAAGCCGTAGCACTTGAGCGTCGTGAGTGGGGTAATTTCTATGGCTATATTGTTGGCATCAAAGAAAACGGCCAGCTCATTGCCGAGCAAACACCAACGGATAACGACCTGTGGAGCGAAGTGCTGCAGCGCACCGAGCGTGCAACGGCAATTTACCAGAAAATTAAAAACTTAGAGGGTGGGGCCATTGGTGCGATCAACTATGAGCTGGAGCAATTGCGTTTAGCAGAGCGCCGCTTACAACTCAAAGGTCAAGATACAGCGCACAACCTAGCTGAACTCAAAGCACAAAAATCCGTGCTGCAAGCCGAGTATGCCAGCCAAGAAGCTGAGTTAATGGCGCTGTATACACC
>JAAZCO010000151.1 GCA_012513235.1 Gammaproteobacteria bacterium | reverse complement strand
ATATTTTTGATTACATTGAGGTCTTTTATAATCGTCGGAGAAGACACAGTCATTTAGGCCAGTTATCACCGGCAGATTATGAAGAAAAAGAGCGCCTCAACGAGGCAATAGAGTGTCTATGAAACTGTGGGAAGTCCAGTCCAGCCATCCTGCACCAGAACATATACATCGTCCTGCATGGTTTCTGCCCAATAATTCATCAGAATCTGGTACATATCATATTTGTCTAACAGTGGGATATCTGCATAACGCTCCAGCAGGTCTTCGCTAATACGCTGGATAAGTTCTTTAGGCTTATCATCAATGTTAATTGCCGCTAAGTTCGCTTGCTCTGCCCAGGCAGTAAAGGGCTGCAAAGTTAGGCTGGCAAAAGCAGTGAACTCTGGATGCTGCAAAATATGGGTTTTAATCTCGCTAGCGGCGACATTGATCTGGCTGTAACCCGCACGCAATGGCGTGAATAAACTGCTACGCAAGTTTGGCAATACCTGCCAGAACTGCTGAAGAGCATCAACGTCTTGATTAGGAATACCGCCCTGCAAGTGCCCGGCTAAATCATGCAAATCTTCTGGGCTGCTGCTGTCGATATAACGCGGGATATTCAGGTTGTAATCATTGCCAGCAATTTCAGCTAGCGGCACCATACGACTGTAGCGCGGCATTTCTAAATACTTGGTAAAGGCATCCACTACCTTATGTACATCTTGGCTGCGCAAGCGGTTTTTGTTGCCGTCTTTGATAAAGCCCTTGCTGGCATCAATCATAAAAATACCGGTGCGTGAGTTGGCGTTTTCTTTATCCAAGACAATCACGCAAGCAGGAATACCCGTGCCGTAAAATAGGTTGGCCGGCAAACCAATAATGCCTTTGATATAGCCTTGCTTGATTAGGTTTTCACGAATACGCCCTTCAGCACCACCACGGAATAACACGCCATGCGGCAAAATTACTGCGCCCTTACCTGTGCTTTTTAGGCTTTTAAGAATATGCAGCAAAAAGGTGTAGTCGCCGTTTTTCTCTGGCGGAATGCCCCAGACAAAGCGGCCAAATTCATCTTCATTAGGATTAAGGCCGCTGGTCCAGTTTTTATTGGAAAACGGTGGGTTAGCGACGGAGAAATCAAAGGTCTTCAGTTGGCCGTCTGCGTTTTTCCACTCTGGACTGCTGAGGGTATTACCCTGCACGATTTTTGCCGTAGCGTTGTCGTGCAGAATCATATTCATTCGCGCCAAGGCGCTGGTGGCGTTATCCATCTCTTGGCCGTAAATGCTTAAGCCTCGCGGGGCTTCATCACTGGCTTTGAGCAGTAGCGACCCAGAACCACTTGTGGGGTCATAAACGGTGGCATCTTGCGGTGTATCGGCAGTAATGCCTATCACTTTGGCGAGAATACGCGATACTTCTGATGGCGTATAAAACTGACCTTTGGACTTACCTGATTCGGTTGCGAAATGGCGCATCAGGTATTCGTAAGCATCACCGAGCAGGTCATCATCACCAGCACGGTTAGAGGCCATATCCAGACGTTCAAAGGTGCCGATCAGCTTTGATAGCCGATCAACCATCTCTTTGCCTTTGCCAAGCTTGTCTTCATCATTAAAGTCAGCAATGTTGATCACACCTTGCAGATCGTTCGCCTCAGCAATGGTATTGATGACTTTGTTAATGTCTTGGCCGATATCTTTCGTGCCCTTGAGCTTGACCATGTCATCGAAACTGGCACCTTGCGGCACATCAATCATGGCGTAAGGGTTGGCCTTGGCTTTATCAGAGACGTACTTTAAAAATAATAGCGTCAGTACGTAGTCTTTATATTGGCTGGCATCCATCCCACCACGTAGCTCGTTACAGCTGGACCAGAGTGATGAGTAGAGTTCAGTTTTCTTAATCGCCATAACGTTTCTTCCCTAAATTTATGCCAAGGCTTACAGTGCAGTCGCAGCATAGGCCGCAAGCACTAACCAAGCCTGCTGGATAATTTTGTGTTGATTGAATACATACAATTGATGAGCGGGATGCGCGATTGCTGTTGCGCTGTAATCGATCGTAAGTACCGCTAAATCAACACCTTTTGCGCGACACTATACCGCTTCACGCTCACACCTGTCTTTTTTGCGCAAGGTAATGCCCGCGAATTGGATAGATCTCATATTTTACAGCAGTGGTTGTTTCAAGATTGTTAGGTATCCAACTTACATGCCTACCAACCCGCCCTAAAGGTATCTCAACCCAACGACGTATGATGTCGCTTAAAATATGTAACGTTCAATTAAACCAACTAAGGAGCACGTTATGAGTGTTTTCGACCCTAGTTTTGAAACTTTGCGCCTTTCAATGCTGGCTAGGCAGTATGCAGATCAGCTTCAAGAAGCAGGAGAAATATTATTTAAAGCTGAACAGGATGAAAACTATGTCAGTCATGCGCGTTGGTTTGTAGGCGAACAAGAGCGCTTCCAAGTCATGTCAGATTCGGGCTTCAAACTGCATCTTATGGGCCTGCTTGATAATCTAGTTGAATATCGTATTCAGTTTAATCAGCAATCCATGCGCGAGGGAAAGGTACAGATAACAGCCGGGCAGCTGTTTATCGAATGGCTACCTGACGGTTCAACCGAGCTTTCTGAATAGGCGAGCATGGAAGACTTGCAAGCTAAACTGAACTTAAAAAAACTTCAGGTAAGTATCGTGTCGATATCTATAAAACCCTAACACCTACTAGAGTGATAGGGTTTTGCAGTACTACTCATGCACACGATTGCTCTGCCCCGAGCCGCTTAAGTTTGCGACCACGCGGAGCGTTGGCATAGAGTTTAGTGCTAGGTTTACCTTTGAAAGCCGTTTGCAGCTCGTCCTTGTGCGCAGAAATACGATCAACTGCACGAACGATGGCTTCTTCAATATATTCATAATGCTTTTTGTGGCTGACCTGTGCCGACAAGGTGGCAGATACCACTTCAAACAGTACTTTATCAGCGGCTTTAAGCTGTTCAAGATGCTCAGCCAGCACCATGAAACTGAATGCTTCATGTTGGCCATTAACGCCCTGCTCTTTGTCTTTCCCTGTGTTGTAGAACATCAATAATTTACCAATGTCATGCAGTAAGCCGCATACAAAGGCGCAATCCTGCGTGCGCTGACCAAGGCCAAATTCAGCAGCCATCTGTTTTGCGGCAACAGCGACCTCAACACTATGGCTAAACAACTCACCTTTAACACTGTGGTGAAAGCTGTGACTGGCTTTACCCTGGTAAAAGGCATACATAATTTTAGCATCGCTGAGCACAGCTACTAGAAAGTCCTTCAAGACTGGGTCTGCAATACTGGCGCTGATTTTCCATAATTCAGTTTGCGCGTCGATATGACCCGGTAACGCCCAAGCAAAATGTGCTCGGACAACTTGAGCGCTGACGGGTAGCTCTAATTTATGACTCACATTATGTGGCATACCGTTACTTAAATTGATTTGTACTAAAGCGGCGTATTCACCACCCTGCGGTTCGGTAATCTGTTTTTTATCGTTGTATGTGCACCATTGACGTCCAGCTGCTTGAATCAACCAGATATTGTTTTCTGTATCCACCTTGCTAACCAGTGCAAGCTGGTCTCTGAAACTATTCATATTCTCACCTTTATATGTGTTCGTTTACATGCACCCTGGCGCGGCCAGAGTGCTGATTATTTTTAAATTCTAAATAGGCAGCTGTGATTCAAACTGCAGTCGGACATCACCTAGGGTGCGCCCATAAGGTCGAGGCTTTTTCATTAAGCTCTCAACCCACATTTTGATGGCCTCGTAATTATCGACAAAGTAAGGCAAGCCCCAATACAGCGATAATTCATTACCGCGTGAAATGCTGTAATAGTTGATCAACCACAGAGTTACGTTACGCGCCGTTAACGGTAGTTTTGCCTGACGCTTTAAGTATGTCTGCTGCATGGCTATGGCTCCTCCTCAACTTTTCCGCCTTGAAGTAAACGCTCGAAGGCAGAGCCATCCTGTCGCGTTAAGTTAGGCACATAACGTGAGTACACGCGGAAAAGCATTTCCGTGGTGGTATGCCCCATCTGTCGAGCGATCCACTCTGGAGCCTCACCTGAGCCAAGCCACAACGTGGCAGCTGTATGGCGAGTTTGGTATGGCGGTCGTCGCTTCATACCTAAAAAGCGCAATGTCGGATGCCATACACGCTTAGTCACGTTGTTGTTAGACAGTGGTTTACCATCGCGATTACAAAATACAAACTGACCACCACCTGTCACTTTGTATTGCTCTTGCAAAGCATCGAAAACCGGCTGCGACATATAAATTTCACGCTGCGAGCCATCCGTTTTGGTGTAGGTCATCTTGTTATGCACGATGGTTTCGCGGATCAAGATTTCCCGACGCTCAAAATCCACATACTTCCATTGCAAACCGTCAACTTCACCTGAGCGCATACCAGTGAAAAAGCGTGTGGTGTAATAGGCGTGAAAATCTTCACGCACGTTATCTAAGAAACACTGCACCTCTTCGAGAGTAAAAGGCTCAACATCGACTCGTTGAACACGCAGCGTTTTGATTCCGCGAAAAGGTGAGTTAAAGTCATAACGGTCAGCGGCTTCATTCAGGATCATCCTTAAGGGTGATAGCGCCTTATTAATACTTGATGCTTTGAGTGGACTGCTTTTTCGTAACGGTTCTTTGGCGAGGGTTGTACGAAATTGCAGTATGTCTGCCTTGGTGATGTCGCTGACTTTTCTATCTCCAAATGCGGGTAGCATGTAGGAGTTTATAGCGCCTGTTATCGATCTAATGTAACTGTCACGCCACTCCACACGCTTTTCCGAAAACCAAACATCAGTAAACTCTGCAAGAGTTGGGATTTGGCATTGCGGCTCACCTGCCCGTTCAGATCTCGCGACAGCAACTTTCTTCTCAAGCTCATCAAACAATTCACATTTTTTGCTATCTGGAAAGTAATTACCGTAAACAAAGCTGCCTAAGGTAATTTCGGCCTCTATGCGTACCAGAATTATCTCCATGCGTTTGCGATGTGCTGAAGTATCAGTCAGCTTGGTGTATTCCCTGCAGCGTTGACCTTTGTAGCGAAAGTCAAAAAACAGCAGACCATTTCTTGCATTAATACTAGCCATGGTGAACCTCCTAGCGCAGACCAATCATCAATGTGTCAATGGCGGGTGCCTTGAACATATCTTTCTCAATTTTCTCCCAAAGGTACAAGATTTTACGACCGCCAAATGGGCGAATGTAATGGATACCCTCGAGCAAAACTGAGTCTTTTAATTGGTTACGAATAGTGCGCGCATCGTATTTGATGCGTTCTGCCAACTCGGCAGTGGTCAGATAAGTTAATGACATAATGTTCATCCTCAAGTAAAGTAAAAGAACCTAATGGAGAGTCTTTTGATCTCCTGAAGCTCATATTAACCCACAAAAGATCTTTTGCAAGCTATTTTTAGCTATAGAAGGTCATTTAGGTCTACTAAAGATGATTAAATGCCATTTATCCCGACTGATGGGAGAGAGAAAACTGAAGATTGCGGACGTCGCTCGCGATACAGATATCAACCGAGGAACCATTACCAGGCTGTATCAAGAAACAGCAGTTCGTGTTGAGTTTGATGTGCTAGAAAAGCTCTGTGTGTATCTCGATTGTGATTTGTGTGATTTGCTAGAACTGATCAAAGAAGATAAGAAAGACGCTTAAAGAAGTAAAAACTGTTCAAGAAAACTAGGTTCTCTGCGATTTAGGGGAGTGGTCGCTTTTTGGCAGTATGGCTTTGAGACAAAAACAGGTTGGTCTCAGATTGGTCTCAATCTGGTCTCAAACATAAAAACCAGCTTTTGCGACCAGTAAGGGGAAAGATCAAAATGGTCCGCCCTGCAGGATTTGAACCTGCGACCTCGCTCTTAGGAGGAGCGCGCTCTATCCAGCTGAGCTAAGGGCGGAAAGGGAAAATGAGAGTTTACACCCTCCAAAATCGCCAATGCAATTTTAGTTAAAATGACCACTCCCCTCATCCGGCGCAATGCCTATGACCTCACCCTTAGGAGGGGACCGCTCTATCCAAATGAGCTAAGGGCGGAAAGGGAAAATGAGAATTTACACTCTCCAAAATTACAAACGTAATTTTAGTTAAAATGACACCCTTAGGAGGGGTGCGCCCTATCCAGCTGAGCTAAGAGCGGCTTTGTTGCAGCGACTTAAAAAGTCGATTCAAAACGCAGGCATAATACATGTGTTTTCAACGGAGCAAATCATACCTAGCTCAATTAATATTGTCATGCACAAGCTATTATTTCTTCTCCCATGCTAAAGCTGGCATCATATACAGCCTACCGATGCGCTTCATCTAACTGCTATTGTGCATTACTACACTGCTCGACTTAAGGTCTGTCATGTCTTTATCAATGAGTTTAGTTTCTGATCCCTATATTTTAATGCTGCTGGTGGCTGCGGCTTTTATTGCGGGCTTTATTGATGCGATTGCTGGTGGTGGTGGTTTGCTAACCATTCCAGCATTACTGATGGCCGGCTTGCCACCGCATCTAGTGCTGGGCACCAATAAGCTCTGCGCCACCTTTGGCTCAGCGACAGCCAGCTGGGCGTTTTATCGCAAAGGATTATTTAAACCACAACAATGGCGTCGCGGCTTACTGGCAACAGGCATTGGGGCCATATTAGGTGCACTGTTAGCGCAACAGTTACCTTCTGCGTGGCTCAATCAAATGCTACCTATAGTGGTCTTTGCCTGTGCTGCGTATTTATTATTCGGCCCTACGCCTAAAGACCATCAGCACAGCTCAATTGACCTAAAAACCACTCGTCAAATCCCACAAGGCTTAACCTTAGGCTTTTACGATGGAGTGGCCGGCCCAGGCACCGGTGCTTTTTGGACGGTCAGTACCTTGATGCTCTATCCTCTGGACTTATTACGCGCCAGCGGCGTGGCTCGCTCGATGAACTTTGTCAGTAATGGTGCGGCGCTGGCTATGTTTATTATCAGCGGCAATGTGGCGTGGGCGATTGGCTTGAGCATGGGTGCGGCGCTGATGCTCGGGGCAGCAGCTGGCGCGCGCGTAGCTATTGGTGGTGGTAATCGCTTAATCCGCCCAGTCTTTATTATGGTGGTGATGGCGCTGGCGGTGCGTTTAGCTTGGCAGCACTGGTTCGGGGCGGCCTAAGCGTTGCGCTACATACAACTCAATTAAATAACGTGCAATTGAGTTGCGCGCCGGTAAACGTGGCAAGTCGTAAATGCTAAACCACTGTGCATCTTCGATTTCCTCGGGCTGCGGCACAATTTCACCACCGGCATATTCAGCATGATAGCCAAGCATCAGTGAGTGTGGAAACGGCCAGTTTTGACTGGTGATATAGCGTACATTCTTAATCTCTACACTGACTTCTTCACGCACTTCACGATGCACGCAATGCTCGACAGTTTCATTGGGCTCAACATAGCCAGCTAGAGCACTGTACATGCCCTCGACAAAACGCGGTGAACGCCCCAGTAAAATCTCATCACCACGCGTCACCACCACAATCATGCTGGGCGATAAGCGCGGGTATTCCTGCACGCGACAAGGCTCGCACTGCATCATGCGATGGCCTTGCGCTTGCTGCATGGGCTGACCGCAACTGCCGCAAAAACGATGCTGGCGCGCCCAAGTGCCAATTTGGCTAGCAAATGCCAGGATGCGAAACAGTGACAACTGCCCTTCCAACATAAAATCACGCATGCCTTGCCAGTGCATATTGGGCAACTCAAGTGGCTCTGCCAGCTCAAACACAAACACAGCTTCACCATTGAGATGGCCAATGCCTTGCTCGGCAATAATCTGCTCAGCACACTGCTCACGCAGCCATTCACGGGGCAACAATAACCCCTGCACACCACCTAAAAAACGCATACGGCAATGGGCAACAGCTAAGCCGCCTTGCGTACTGATATCGGGCATACCTTGCTGCCAATGTGTCGTAGTGTGTTGTGTATTCATTATCCTGACCTGCATAGCTTAACACTCAGAGCAACATCGTACTCTGAGTGCTGAATGTGATCTATGCGCTAAAATGGCTAGAGAAACTATTGAATCAATCTTTAAACTCAGGCGTTTGTTTGCTCATCTGTGCCGCCATCGCAACGCGTAAATCCTCAGATTGCAGCATGGCAGCATTCCAAGTAGCAATATAATTCAGCCCGTCAGCCACGCTGTGATCGCGCATATAACGAATCATTTCTTTACTGCCTTGCACTGCTATAGGGGACTTTTGCGCAATGCTTTGGGCGATCTCAAATACGCCTGCTAGCAAGGCTTCTTGGTCTGCATAAACACGATTGACCAAACCCATGCTGCGTGCTTCGTCCGCCGCCACTGTACGTCCGGTATAGGCCAACTCGCGCAGAATGCCATCACCAATAATATGCGGCAAACGCTGCAAGGTACCGACATCTGCCGTCATACCAACATCAATTTCTTTAATGGCAAATTGTGCGTCTTGGCTGCAATAGCGCATATCACATGCACTGATTAAATCAATCGCGCCACCCAAGCAATAGCCTTGAATGGCCGCTAAAACTGGTTTTGAACAGGCATCCACGGCATTAAACGATGACTGCAATTCTTCAATTTTACGTTTAAGGGTACGGGCATTACGGCCCACTTCTTTACCCAGCTGGGCACCCACTTGCGCCAGCAACATCAAATCGATACCAGAGGAGAAATGCTGACCAGCGCCCGAGAGCACCACAACCCGCACTTGCACAGTATCTTCAACCCAGGCAAAAATCTCACGGATTTCTGACCAAAAGTCTGCGTTCATCGCATTGATTTTTTCTGGTCGATTGATTTGCACATGGGCAACTGCATCAATAAGTTCAACTTTAAATGCTTGGTATTGCTTTATCATGGATTAACCTACTCAAGTGTTTACCAGGCGAGCTCGACGCCGCTGGATTTTTTTATTTTCTCGAGAAATTTCTGATGCGCTTCCAACTCCTGTGCGCTAGCAGCTAGCACAGGTAACGCACCGCGATCTGCAGCTATACGACGGATTGGCGTCACACTCACATAGCCACCACCTTCATCCCCGCCATCACCGGCCAGAGACAAATTGGTTTGGCCACCGGTCATGGCTAAATACACTTCAGCCAGAATCTCGGCATCCAGCAATGCGCCGTGTAATTCACGTCCGGAGTTATCCACGCCATAACGCTTACACAGTGCATCCAAGCTGTTACGCTGCCCCGGATGACGCTCACGTGCCATCACCAAGGTATCTAAAATAGTACAATGCTGACTGATATCAGAGCGTTCTGTTTGTCCAAGCAAAGCAAATTCGTGATTGATATAACCGATATCAAAGGGCGCGTTATGAATAATTAACTCAGCACCTTTAATAAAATCAAAAAACTCATCGGCGACATCTTTAAAGCGCGGCTTATCTTTTAGAAACTCATCGGTAATACCGTGAATCGCCAATGCGCCTTCTTCACTGGAGCGGTCAGGCTGTAAGTAGACATGATAATGGCGACCCGTTGGTGTACGCCCATCCAACTCCAAGCAACCGATTTCAATAATGCGGTTACCTTCGTTAATATTGATACCCGTTGTTTCGGTATCGAGCACCACATATCTCATGCCAAAACCTCTTCAACACCACGATTGGCCAATTGGTCGGCGCGCTCATTCCCCGGATGTCCGGTATGACCACGCACCCACTGCCACTCAATGTCATGGCGCTGCACTTGCTCATCCAGTTGCTGCCATAAATCAAAATTTTTAACCGGCTGTTTAGCTGCAGTTTTCCAGCCACGTTTTTTCCAATTGGGCATCCAGTCTTGAATACCCTGCATGACATATTTGGAATCCGTGACTAAACGCACAGCACAAGATTTTTTCAATTCGGCTAAACCACGAATAGCTGCAGTCAACTCCATACGGTTATTGGTGGTTTCACGCTCACCACCACACAACTCCAGCTCTTTACCTTTATAAACCAACAACGCTCCCCAACCGCCAGGTCCTGGATTACCTTTGCAGGCGCCATCGGTAAAAATATCAACTTGATCTGTCATGTTCTTCGCTATGTTTAATATGTTTCGGATGAGATTCGCGTGCAGCCACCGCGCTGGGGCGTAATTTTTGCACGCTTAACTTTACTGAATGTGACTGTGGATGCATACCATGCACCATTTTACGGGCAACCAACATATAACAGCCACCCATAGGTAAATTTTTGCGCTGAGCATAACGCTCAAAACTCTCCAACTTAGACTGCATTACGTTGGAGTTTAACAGTGGGCGGTACGCGATAAAGCTACGTTTTTCTAAACGAAAGCCTAAAACACCCAGCCAATCGGTAATGCGCGCAGGCGCTAAACAATGCGCATGTTTCCACACACTGCCAGTGCAATGACGATACAGCCCAAACAAACTCCATGCCTTCACGCCAACAATAATTAAGTGCCCACCCGGTCGTATGCAGTGCGCAGCTTCGCGTAACAAATCATGGGGGGACACCGCAAAGTCTAAACTGTGCTGCAATACCACCGCATCCACCGCATCCGCAGCGATCGGCCATTTATGCTCAGCACAATGCACATCAACATCCAATTGCAAATCACCTAAACTGATGTGCTGACGAATCTTTGGCGCGGTGACTATGGGCATCGGCGGATTATAGTACACAATATAACTGCCAAAATGCCGTGTCAGTTGTGCGGCCAACAATTCACGCTCCATACGTTCTAACTGCTGCCCACGCTCAGTTAAAAACCAACGCGCTAAAGGCTCAGCCAACGGCTGGCGAGGGCGCGATAAAAAGTCTGAAAAGCGTTGAAAGGTCATTCGCTGCTACCCGCTGCATAAATTACCAGAGCAAAACACAGCATATGATCATGCTAAGCTTGCCGCATCTGTTATTGAGGATATGTCATGCTCACTTTTACTGCACTGCCTGCATTTAATGATAACTACATCTGGCTGATTCAAGACACTCAACGTCAACTCTGTGCTGCAGTTGACCCCGGTGACGCCCAACCTGTACTGAACT
>JAAZCO010000150.1 GCA_012513235.1 Gammaproteobacteria bacterium | reverse complement strand
GCATAACCATGGATGGTCACTTGGTTGACAGCTTCTTGCTTAAACTCATCTGAATAACGGTAGCCTTTGCTCATGTTTAACCCCTTATGGTTGTTCATCTTTTTACCATAAAAAGTGTCGGGGTTAGTCAGGCCTTATCATATCGCCCACAGCTGTAAGGCGAATACTCGTATTTTGAAAGGCAAGCTTTACAAGTTCATACTGCAGATTGGTGCAATCCTGAAACTCATCTAAAAAGACATCAGTATAAGTTTGACGGATGGCGTTACGTGCTACTTCAGATTTCTGCAGGATCTGGATAGCAAGCGGAACAAGGTCGGAAAACTCGATCAGACTGCGCGAAAACCCGGGTTTCCGAACAGTGATTTCATAACCAGCATCTAACGCATATTTGCCAACTAGCACCGGCCGGAAACGGTCGATGATGCGCTTAGCAAAGGCATGAAAAGTGTAACTGTCAAATCGCAAGGTCAGCTCAGCACCACTGCGATATTTTATTCTCTCTTTGAGATTACTGCTGGCATCAACCTTGAAGGAAATGGCCAGAATTCGCTTGGGGTAGCGGCATGTGCCTGTGCGCAGAAGAAAGTCTGCACGCTGCGCGAGCATTTCGGTCTTACCGGACCCAGGTCCTGCGGTGAGTGCGAGGCAATACTCTTGTTCCTTAGCTGCACGTAAGGCGTTAGGTTCTAGTGTCAGTCCACCTGCAGGCAGCCATGTATCAGCGGGAATCACTCTGGTATCTCCGAGAGCTTGAGGATTACCGCATCAACTAAATTTACAAGTGATGCAGGCATATGTGCTAACAGTTCAGCATCACTGAGCTTGGCGAAAGCATCAATATGCGCAGCCGGTTTGCTGCCAAGCTTAAAGCGGCGGTGGTACGTACTAAAAAGTTGTAGTTCATCTTCGCTGTACTGGGTTGGGTCATGGTGACTTTTACCTAAAACAGCATTTATAACTTGCTCATCAGGAGACTCTGCTTCAACGCAATAAGCATCCGGATAGGCAATAAGCAACGCAAAGTCCAGATCCATCGGGTATGAGAAATAAACATCCCTAGATTCAAAAGCCTGAAAATATATTGGGTAGTCACGTACCTTGTGATCTGACGAGTTCCACTTAGGGATCACATGATCATCTGGAAGCTTCTTGTCCGGCCTATGCTGGGTCAACTGATCGTTTACGTACTTAAACCTGCCCCAACCTGCACTGTACCTAGCAACATCAAGGTCAAGTAGTGTCAGGTAAGGAATCTGCAGAGCTGAAAGCAAGCGCCAAAAGTGATTGACGTGCCGACCTCCTAGCGGCGCTATCGTAACCGCTGATTCATCAACTGCAGCGCCTTTGGCTTCTAGTAGCCGCGGCAAGACGATTTCTTCGCTATCACCTTCTCCCAGTACTACTAGGCGTGAAAAATAGATTTCAGGAAAGGACTGCACTGCTTGACGCACAAACTTGTGTGCTTCATCCGTTGTGGGTGGTAACTGAATATTGGTAACTCGTGAAGCTCTACCTTCGGTGAGGCGTAAATAGCGTATGCATTCAGGAGCAACACGTCGAAGCATAGATGGTGCATGTGTGGCAATCAGCGCTTGCGCGTCCCCCTTACCAACCATCACGCTTAATGCATTGACAATTCGTCCTAGGTAATGGGGCGAGAGGCTATTCTCAGGCTCCTCAACTGCAACAAGAGTAAAGACTGGTGGTCGTAGCTTATTAACATCAAACAACTGTCCTTCTACCTCAAGTACGGAGCGACTGATTGTTTGGGACGACAGTACGAGGGACAAATAAAGTATCGACTTTTGCCCATCGCTCAGGCGCGAGAAGTCAACTAACTCATCATCGTGTCCTGGCGAAAAAGAAACCGACATGTGTCGTAGTAAAGCTTCGACCTCTGAGGTCACAAAAGTGATCTTTGGATCGGAAAAAAAATGGCCTTTATGCAAAGTATCCCATGTGACTTTCAGGCTTGCATTGAGTGCATTAACTGATGGATTTAGTGCAAGACTTTCGCTGATTTGATCGGTGAGCCCTTTGATTTCATCGCGCTCTGCATCCCAGTTCACAGCACGTAGCATACGCCCAAGCAACGCGTTAGCGCTGTAAGCTATATGATCAGCAGGATCACGACGGGCGGGTAAGTAGTGAACATGGATATGATTGCGCTCAGATCGAGGCACCTGTGCGGTGGTCATGGGCGACCCATCAAGATTTACATCCAACACATAGACCAAGCTTTCTTCAATATCGCCATCTAGCCCCATAGTGGCACTAAGGCGAAAACGCACGCGTGGCATGCCATCTGCTTCGTCAAGACGCATGTGACCAAAGTGAGGAGCGACCGCACTGCTGTCTTGATCATCCGCAAGCTCTGGGAAGGCAAAATCAGCTTCTATCCAAAGTTGTCGCTCTTCAAGAGATTGCTCTTCGTTGAATGGGACATGAAAATCAGAACGCAGAATACGTCGCAAGGACGGATCAAAAGCAAACAAACGACAGATTGCCTGGAGCACTGCTGTTTTGCCTGAACCGTTAGGACCTATTAGGTAGGTTATTTCATCAAGTTCAAGCTCAGTTGATTCTGCACCAAATGACTGAAAATTCGATAACCGGATCTTGTGAAGTTTCATATGGCACTCTCTATTATTGACGGATCACATAGGGGGCTTTCGAGCCGACAGTGGGTGAATTGCAATCTCATTGACTGAGTTCCATGCATGACAGATCATGCAGCCACACACTCAACTGCAAGCCAGAAAATCAGCGAACGCTAAGTTAGATTGAGCATATAGCTAATCTCTTGAGCTCAAAGGCAAGGCTTTCACCTTGCCAGATGAACTCTTTGATGTTTTTGCTATTCTGATTTATGAACAGCCCTGATCCAGCAGTTACTGGTGTGATATTACGAAAAGCTCGTATTATCACTTAGCAGTAAAATCAATCACTTCAATTGAGCAGTCGGATACGTGAGATATGTATATATCCCACCTTGCCTTCGGCAGTTCTTACCTGCCACCAGTTGCCTTCTTGCTTGTAGGTGTAAAACTGTTCACCTCGTGTGACACGGGCGACGATCTGACTTTGTGCATTTTTCTGACTACGCATGTTGGTATAGCCATCAGGATCATCAATCACAGCCAGATGTGTAAACCCAGTAGGGAATGCCGAATAGGTTTCTGTTGGTTTTTGGTATTTAGCTAGACATGCATTGGTAACAGCTGCGGACAACTTATTACCGTTTAAATCGTATAAAAATACGTCTCGACCTGACTCCACTACGTTGGCCGCCTCGCTTAGCGTAGCGATTAACTGCGCACCTTCCTCAAAGCTATCCGCACGACTACCTGTTGCAATCCAGATACCGAACTCAAACGGACACTGACCCGCCTTAGCAATCGCTCCTGACTTAAAGTCACGCTCAGCATCGGCAAAAGCTTTTTCTTCTATTGGTGATGGGTCATGCGAATTACCAATGCAGTATGATGATGGCCCCGCTGCCCCTTCAGTAAATGCCTCAATCGCACATTTATAAGATTCACTGTATTCATCGGCAGTAGCAGGAGCGATATATAACGACATCGCTAAAACACACGCCATTGCAGTCCATTGTTTTTTCATTTTATTCCTTATCTGGGCAGTATAAAGTGCATAGATTAACTGCACTCTATACAAAGCACATCCTCCCAACTGTAAATATCAAGCCACCTAGCGTTTAGACCCTACCAGCCGCTCTAAAAAGCCGCACACTGCACGCGCACAAGCAATCTACCCTACGGCAAAGTAACACGCCCTTGCAGCATTAGAGCGCTTACACGCCCCATTATGATGCGCAGAGCCACCATCAAAGTAGACCCTGCCTGATCACACTCACTATTTACGACTAGCCCCATAACGGTGCAGGCCACAGCCAGCCACGCTCTAGAAGGGACTAAAGGCTCTACACCGCTGAAAAAGTATCTTTTATGGATCCCTGCCCATACCTCTAATGCCAGAGCGGAATTTATTAACAAAAGTAACTTCCAAGTTAACAGCCATATGCTCAATTTGCCGGCATCAGTAATATCCAAGACACGACATCAAGTATATGAGTTATTCGCTAGATATTTGCTAGCGATACATTCCAGCGAGAGCGCCTCACCATTAAGACGTCACGCATAGTTGCGTTTCCTGGAGGAAACTGAGAGGGGTTAAGTCGTATTGCCATCACTCAATGGTGAAGTTATGATGCGCCTGCATCTACGAGTATGCTTCACATACAAATAAAATTTGCCTTTTAAGCCAAAGCTCACCAGGCTACTCAGCCAACTTAAAATCTTGAATACACCTAACATATATTTTTATATGGAGATAATCTATGTCCTACCCTAACTTGACCCACTCCCTACTGGCTTTAGCTATTGCAGGAGCAAGCATTCATGCATCTGCAGCGACAATTGACGTTTCAAACGGTCCGATCCTTTATGAAACAGAAACGATTACTGGTCCGCTAACCGTTACAGGCTCTTATGGCGGTGATGCAGCTAAGGGTACCGGTGACGTTTTTGAAATCGAAGATTCGACGCTTAATGGCAGTTTGATTTTAGACGCCGCTATTACTACTAAAGGTGGTTTATATACTAACGATAGTAGCCAGGATCTAGAATATCGGAATGGCGAAGCTGTTTCGATCGATGATAGCCATGTAAAAGGAAGCGTAACTAATAAAGGAAACTTGGAAATTACTAGCGGTTTTCAAAGTGAAGTATTTGAACTGGATGACTCAATTGTTGATGGCGACCTGATCAACGAAGGTAGAATCACTGCTAGTGGAAGTGCGCTAGCTGAGGGCGAGTTAGGTAAAAATGATTCTGGATTCCCAATTAATGTTTTTAATGAACAGCGCTCAGGCTTAGTGTTGGGTGGAACAAGTATTGGTGGAAATCTGATTAACTCTGGCGAAATCAAATCTTCAATAACTGGTACTCAGATGCCTGAAGGCACAACTGATTTGTACGGTATCAGTATCGATGGCTCCACTATTAAAGGCAATGTCATCAATAGCGGCAACATCACTGTTGCAGGTAACTCTGCAGGAAATAGCTCAACCGGCATCATGATTAAACAAGATGTGTACAATGACTGGGACCCTGTAAAAAAAGAATATGTATTAACTTTTGAACGTACAGCTATCGAAGGACAAATCAAGAACACTGGCACTATTCAGGTCACAGGCAATACTGATGCGGTAGGTGTTCGTTTTGATGATGGGTTTACTGTCAAGGGCGGCCTGCACAACACTGGTACCATTCACGGCGACAATGTGGGTATCAAGATGGAAGGTACAGATACTACTTTGAATATCACCCAAGCTGGCGGCAAAGTTAGTGGTGGTGATTACGCAATCAACCAAGGTAGCAATACTGCTAACCTGACTCTGGCCGGTGGCGAGATTGACGGTAATCTCAACGTTAACAATATTGATGTGGTAGGCAGCGGTAAAATTACGGCTAATACCGTTGATACCAAGCAGTTGACGGTTAAAAATAATGGCAAGCTTGATCTGACTGGCAACACTATTATTGATCTGAACACCAACCTGACTCTGGCTGGTGGCGAGGTCAGCGGTAAAAAAATTAACGTTAACGGTACCGAAAATAAGATTGAGGTCACCGGCAATAGTAAAATAACTGCCGATACTGTCAAAATTGAATCGTTCCAGTTATCGATCAAAAATGGTAGTCAGCTAAGCTTGGCAGGAAACGCTGGAACTATTTATCTGGATACTGATATCAATTTGGGTGATGGTGAAATCCATGGCGATTTTAAAACCAATGACATTGACGTTACCGGTAACAGCAAACTCTCCGCTAATAATGTTCAGGCAAAATATCTAGAAGTTCATAGTGGTGGACAGCTGAACTTGGGTGGCGTCAGCGGTGCAATTACACTAAGTATCGCTGATCCAGCGGATCCCTCTAACGGCTTTGTTGTCAAGAAGGGTGGTGTGCTTGGCCTTAAGCTTAGCGGTGACTATGGCGATGCTGGTCAGCCCCTAGTAACTGTAAATGGCGACCTGTCTTTTGACTCCGGCTCTACTGTTTCGTTGAGTGCTGTTAAAGGTTTTACCCTGGAAGGTCAGGATTATTTCCTGATTGGTGCAGAGTCAATTACTGGGGATAAAGAAGGCTTAGTTAAGGGTTCTGCCCTGCTGAAAGTCAATTCTTATGAAATCGCTGACGATAAAAATTTATTTGCCAACGTTTCCATTGTAAGTGGTGGTGATTTTTCCAATACTGTTGCTGCCACAGGTGGAACCGGTAATGCCCAGGCTGCTGCTGCTCAGGTACCTGGATTATTAGCGTCACTATCGAATAGCAAAAATGCTAGTTTCCAGGCTTTTGCTAACGATCTGGCTCAACTTGAATCTGGAGAAGCAGCACGCGCTGCCGAGCAAATGACTCCTGACGTAGACGGTGGTGCGGTAGCTGTTGCTAATCAGGGTTTAGCGCTGATCAGTGGCGTGACCTCAAGTCGTACAGCAGCCATTCGTGGCCAGTCGTCTGGTGCCGCTCTGAGCGAAACTGGTGTTTGGGTGCAGGGTCTATACAGCGATGCTCGTCAAGGAACCCGCAATGATATTGCTGGCTATAACGCCTACACCAGCGGTATGGCGATTGGTGCGGACGCCAAAGTTACCGACAACCTGACTGTGGGTGCGGCTTATGGTTACATGGACTCCACTGTGAACAGCAAGCGTGGCAATACAACTGAAGTTGATGGCCACTCACTCACTGTTTATGCCGGTTATGAGCTGGGGAACTACTTTGTAGACAGCAGCCTGATCTACAGCAAAAACGAAAACGAATCCAAACGTCACATTCTCAATACTACGGCCAAAGGTAGTTACGACAGTGACACTCTCGGCCTGAGCGTGCTCGGTGGCTATGACTTCCAGATGGATAACATGACAGTCTCGCCATTGGTGGGCATGAACTACAGCAACACCAAGCTGGACGGCTACACCGAAAAAGGTTCTGCTGCTGCTTTGCGTAACGGTAGCCAACGCTACGAAGTTGCAGAATTAGGTACGGGTGCTCGTCTGTCCGCCAGCTATCCGCTGGGTCAGGGCCGTCTGGAGCCGCAAGTACAGGTCATGGTCTTCCATGACTTTGCTGCAGATAGTGCAAAGAGCACTTCTACATTCGTTAACGCCGTAGGTGGTAACAGCTTCGTTGCGTATGGTGCCAAGCCTGAGCGCACCAGCTACCAGACCAACGTTGGCGCTGACTATAAAATTGGCGCTTTCACTGTTGGCGGAAGCTACGGCTACACAGGCAAGAAAGGCTTTAACTCCGACACCTTCGCTGCGAAAGTCCGTTACGATTTTTAATGCATAAGCTGTCTCTAGTAAACATCAGCTCTGACCGGTCTACACGACTGGTCAGGCTATTAAGATTTAAGGCATTGCTAGTTAGCAGTGCCTTTTTTTTCGGCTGTCAGTCAGCGGCTGACTTGCAACTGCATAGCAGTTTTCAATGGCAAACAGAGATCTACGCCGGTTTGCCGGTAGCAATGGCATTGCCACAACTTATCGCCAGCACTGATACAGTCCGTGTCTATATTGAGGGTGATGGACGAGCCTGGATCACACCTACACAGCCCAGTCTCGACCCGACACCACGTCACTCTTTTATGCTGCAACTGGCACAGTCTGATCCTGTGACAACCGTATATTTGGGGCGACCCTGTCAGTATCAAAAAAATAGCGCCTGCAAAGTCCCGTTATGGACTAGCGACCGCTTTAGTCAGGCAGTACTGAACAGTCTGCATGGTGCATTGGATAGGATAAAAACAGAGCTAAAAAACAACTATTTTGAATTGATAGGCTATTCAGGCGGCGGAGCGGTGGCTTTGTTGTTAGCCGCACAACGCGAGGATGTATTGCAAGTACAAACAATAGCTGGAAATTTGAATCCGGCTGCATGGGTGGCGCGGCACAGTCTGACACCTTTGACTAATTCGCTGGAACCGACTGATTATGCGTCACCTCTTGCGGCAATTCCACAAAGGCATTTTTATGGTGCGAAAGACAAAAACATTCCACCATCCAGTTATCAGGACTACTGGCTGCATCTTGCTGTGAAGCCAAAATGCAGCCAGCAGGTTATTATTGCATTAGCTGATCATGAAGAAGGCTGGCTTGAAGCCTGGTCGCAGTGGCGTGACCGTTCGCTTGATTGCAATTGACAGCAGAACTGCACTGATCCTTACGCTCTAGCATGTAGAACATACCGCAAATCTCACATTAAGCTTTGTGCCGTCTATTTACGACTAGCCCCATAACGGTGCAGGCCACAGCCAGGCACCTTAGTCTCTTGCTTCGCCATATAGCTTAAGTTATGCACGACCTGATCCTTGATTTCAGCGTAGTTAGTACTATTAAGGTCAAGGTGAAACATCCCACCCACAGCCACGTGTACCAACCCAGCCGCATCCTTAACTGCAATACCTAAGGCACTAGCCCACGCTTCCACCAGACGTGTATATGTATTACCGCTGGCGGCCTTAAAGCTGCCAAGTGAGTTAAAGGCGTCACGATTCAAAAAGAACACTAAATGGTAATGCACACCTCCTTGAAGATTCACTTCTCTAGCCCAGCAATACCTGACATCGGTATTATGAGCGTTAGGGTTTAGCTTCAAAGCTGCTGCACGGTTACTCCGCACCTTCTCTTTAAATGAAGCTATAAACCTATCGATGAGTCGATGCCCCATCTCTGGCGTTAAGATCAATCCCACCGGTAGCCGCAAATCAACCCTAAAGGCAAATACGCGGTTGTAAGCACTCATCGCGCTATCTAAAACACTGATAAAGCGATTAAGGATACCGGTATCGACCGTGTGGCCTGTATTCACTGTGTAGCCCTTGTAATAGCCCACTTTCCCGCTGATAACATAGTTGCTACTTGATAAAGCCATTTCTAAACACCTTTTGATAGACGCAGCAAAGCATCCCTTCTGCAAAACAGAGGGAGGCAAGACTGCGTGGGTACTTGTTGATTAGGATGATTGGTCAGGGTTGGTAATCAGCTGCTAGGGGCAGCTATACCAATGACACTGTACTGATGGGTGGCCCTATGGAGAGCCTTACTACAACACTGGCTTGACTACGTAGCCATGTGTTGAATGGGTATTGATATATAAGAATGTAATATATATCTATAACCGAAAAGCACTTCCCCGTAATTACCGAAGTTTTGCTATTGGTTATGCCTTGTTTTTATGCGTTTTTGACTTTACTGCTACTCTGGTAAAATTATCGCTGTGCAAGCTTCTCCTCAATCCATTCGTCGATCTCACTTTCCAACCAGGCGACCTTGTTAGCGCCTAATGATGCTGACTTTGGAAAGCATCCCTCAGCCAGGTACTTATAGATGGTTGATCTAGCCAAGCTAGTTTTATGCATTACTTCTTTCATTGAAATGAATCTCATGACATTGCTCTCCTATTCGTCAGAGCATTAGCCAGAGGAGTATTTTTTTAATGGCATGATGCGGCCTAGGTCTTTGCAGATATCAAGCAAACACCCTAAGCACCTGAACGCTAAACAGGATTTAGTTATTGGCTGAAAGCAAGGTACCAGCAACATCAACTATCTGGCTGCAGATCAAAGACGGTAGATCTCAGAGATAGGCAGCGACATATCAAGCAAGTCAAAAACCAAGTAGGCGGCTTTACCTGTCCTTACAAAAAACCAGCCTCACCACTCAGCCTTGAACTGAATACGCCACAGAAGACCACCCAGAAAGATCTGCAGATGAGCAAGTTTGCGATGCAAATGCTGGGCATCAAGACGTGCCTCATCAACTACCAAGCCATCACCTTATTCACATTAAAAAACTGCTTAGCGAGCAATTTAAGCTCTTGGTAGCCCAGCAGAAAGCAAGCACTGCACAAGGCATAAGAAGTGATTCAAGGGTTGAGATAATACAGAAACCGAATCACTTAAAAACCGCACTATCAGAACAAAGACACATAAAGTAAAATCAATAATTAAAAGCACTTAAAAAGCTTCAAAAAAAGCCTACAAGCATTGCAACACGTAGCTTATCAAATTTTATAAATGACTATTTTTACGACTATTTATGATACCATTTTAAAATACAATTTTAACGACTATCTTAAATAAAGGAATCACAAGTAAATTGGAAAGCCAATATGTTAACAGCATTAATTATCTTGTTGATTTAAATGAAGAACTCACACGATACTTTCACAAAAAAAGTATTCACCAACTCCGCACACTAAAAGAACTAGCGGTAGATTTCATCAGGAGCGATCTAGACTCAGAACAACTGAAAACTTACCTAACAGGGTCCACAATAGCCCTCCTGAAAAAAGGCAAACAGCAGCTGCCAAATGAAACAGACGAGCACTATCAAAAGCGCATCAAATACTTATCTACACAAGTAGCTGGGCTATGGCAGGATGACATAAGAGCAAAGCTGGGCAGAATAAGTGACATCACAGACTCAAAAGACCGCATCAAAAAGCTGATCCAGATACTAATAGCTATCGACTATTCTGAAGCCCATAACAACCTACCAAAGTATTCTTTACCAACATACTTACTCGGAGATTTCAAAAACTCCTCGTCAATAAACAGCCAGCTACACACTCATTGTTTACAGATCGCAGGCACTCAACTAACTGAGCTCGAGAATTATGAGCCCCACTTCTCAGCATCATTTACCGACAAAGATTTCGTGCATTTTGTAGAGCAGAGAGCTCAACAGCTAGACTCGACAACATACCTACACACAAAGCAAATCAACTGTATTTACAGCAGCATTAAACACCTTGATAGTTTCAGAATACATACCGAAATTTTAGGTCGCCAGGATTTAAAAAGAAGCCAAAACAAGTACAAAGAAGCCGTTGATGAATACAATAAATATAAAAAAGACCTGGTCAAACTCAAAAAAACCTTGGCTGGGACAAACAACCCTAAGCAGGCAAAAATCAAAGAGCTCATCACTCAGCAAGGCTTTACGATCAACGCAAAAACAGAAGCAGCAATTCTGCTCAGCGCAAAAAGCCAAGAAGTCGAGAAGGGGATTAAACGAATAATAAAAACCACTGAAAAACAAGAATTCAGAAGTAAAGATAAGCAGGATGAAAAAAACTTCCTTATTTATAATTTCCTAGATACCGAGCAGAATCCATGCGACTTCATCGAACACAAAACCGTCGCAATCAACACATTGGTAAACGATTTTCTTACCGATAAAACCGCTACGGAAGTCATTACATCAAAAAAAGACCTTAAGTATGGAAAAAGCAGACGCCAAATGTCAGTTAGAATGCCAAAATCCACAGTCACGGCAATTCAGCGTTTAGCCAAGAAGAACAACATCAGTCAGCGACTGCTACTGAATATCATCATTCAAAACTCAGCAGAAGCCATAAAGTCCGAAGGACAAAACTATTACAACAAAGTACTGCAAAACAAAAGAAGCTCACCGAACACCCCTGAGGCACCATCCTTTGTCACTGAACAATCAACACCGCTCTTACAGCCCACAGGAAACACTCTAATAAACCAGCCACCTATCAATACAGGATCACCTATTACATCTGACCAGGGCAAATCATCAGAACCTCAAAAGGAGGAGCTTCCTGTTACAAAAAACCAATGGCGCCCCTTCACAAAACCTCAAAAGAAGGAGCTTCCTGTTACAAAAAACCCATGAGTTAAGACCGTAACAAATCAAAACACAAACAACCTCTAAGAACCAAGACTTTAAAACCTAACGGTGGGCATATCAATAATTAAAAACAAAAAACACGCATAAGCTATTGATTACAAAGACTTATTATTTTCTAATCTATATTCAGGTACAGAACATCGAGTGATGATGTACTGATAAGCTAGGCATATGAATAAGCCCTGAGTATTTGCAGGGCTTTTTTAATTACATTGTTAAGAATATTGAACAGTTGGGATTATCAAGCGCACATTCTGAGCTTCCTGCTCATAAGCCTTGTTGCGCACATCCCATAACTCCACAGCATGCTGAATATTTAGCCAAAACTCTGGAGTATTACCCAAAGCAGCAGCCAGTTTAATTGCCATGGGAGCAGTTAGCGCACCCTTATCATGAACAATTCGGCTCAGACTATTTCTATGCACACCCATCGCACCAGCTAATTCACTGATCTCAATATTCATCGGCTCAAGAAACTCAGTCGTAAGCATTTGGCCGACTGGACTTCCCACAGTTTCATAGACACTCTATTGCCTCGTTGAGGCGCTCTTTTTCTTCATAATCTGCCGGTGATAACTGGCCTAAATGACTGTGTCTTCTCCGACGATTATAAAAGACCTCAATGTAATCAAAAATAT
>JAAZCO010000149.1 GCA_012513235.1 Gammaproteobacteria bacterium | reverse complement strand
GCATCAGCACATAAATCACCCAGCACCGAACCCGCCTCTACCGAAGCCAGTTGGTCTTTATCGCCAAGTAAAATCAAACGCGCATGCTGAGGTAAAGCCTGTAGCACGTCGTGCATCATTTCCAAGTCAATCATCGAGGCTTCGTCAATCACCAACACATCCACCACTAAAGGGTTGGTACAGTTATAACGAAAATGCCGAGTATTTGGTAAGCTGCCCAACAAGCGGTGCAAGGTGGTTACCTCAGTAGGGATATGGTTTTTCACCTCGTCCTGAACCGATAAATACGACACCTGCTGACCAATGGACTCAGTTAAGCGGGCGGCAGCTTTACCTGTCGGTGCAGCTAACTGAATGCGCAGAGCTTGTCCGGCGACTAAGGCACTTTGTTGCAGTAAAGCTAACAAGCGCACCACGGTAGTAGTTTTCCCTGTACCCGGCCCGCCGGTAATTAAGGTCAGTTGACCTTGCGCTGCCATCGCACAGGCCACTTTTTGCCAGTCTGTTTGGCGCTGGCCATCCACGACTAAAGGCTCGCTAAATAAATCAGTTAAACGCTGTGGAAAATCAGTTGGTAATGGCATCACTGTATCGATGCTTTGCACTAAACGCTGAGCTACGCTGCTCTCGTAATGCCAATAGCGGTATAAATACAGTCGCTCATCGACCAATACCAAAGGTTTGGCAGCTTGGCTATCCTGCTGGTACAGCAAATGACTGTTCTGTAAAGCACTCACCCAGCGTGAGATGCTCACCGCTGCCAACAATTGCGATGGTAATGGCGGCTGCTCCTCGGCTTTACGCCCTTCAGGCGGCAGCAACAATGCTAAATCGGGGTCACGCAATACGCTGTGTAAATCCAAGCAAATATGCCCATGTCCAAGCTGATGACTGACTAAGGCTGTGGCAAACAAAGCCAACGGCTCAGCATTGGGTTCTAGTTGAGCCAGCAATTTGACTAAGGCCACATCCAGCGCACGCAGCCAATCTGCGTCTAGCCATTGATTGAGCAGTAACATCAGGTTGTCACGCGACGCTAAGTAGTCAGCAATATCCAACTGAGGTGCTGTGGTCTGCGTAGCACTAATAACTGGTTGTGGATTGTCTTCGCCAAAGAGTTGTCCTTGCTGCATCATGATTGTGCCTCCTGGGCGTTGGATTTAAACAGCGCATCCAAGCGCTCGATCAACTCACTAGCTGGTCGGGCTATGTGCAAACCTTGGGTCTCACTCTGTGCTCCTCGCAGGAACATATACACCGCACCGCCCATATGAGTGTCGTAGTCATAATCGCGAATACGTAACTTCAATAAGCGATGCAATGCCAAAACATAGAGGGTGTATTGCAGATCATAACGATAGGTTAATACGCACTCATCCATCGCCGCTGTACTGTAAGCTGCTGCGTTATCACCCAGCCAGTTTGACTTATAGTCCACCACGTAATAACGACCTTGATGCTCAAGCACCAAGTCAATAAAGCCTTTAAACATGCCATTAAGGCGCTCAGGTTGTAAGTAAGGACGCTCGACACCGGGCAAGATAAACTCTCGTGTTAAACGGTCAATCTGCAAGGTATTGGCTTGATGAGTAGCAAACCAAAACTCCATTTCCGCTTGGTAATGCTTCAACCCAGCTAATGCCATTGGCTGCTCAGCAATAACAAAGGGCTGCTGAATATAATCACTGAGCCACGGCCACAGCAATTCAGCGTAGCCCTCAAAACTATAGGCTTCACAGCGTGCCTGAATCCATTGTTGCGCGCCTTCTGGGTCGTTCAAAACTGCGGCAAAGCCTTCTTGCGCAGCCCACTCTAACAAGCCATGCAAAAAAGTACCGGGCTTAGCACCACGGGGGAATGCATGAATTCCTGCAACTGCCAATGCAGTATCTGCAGTCACTGCTGTACTCTCGATGAGGTCTGGATCGTACTGCTCGTCATCACTCATGTTTTGTGCAACAGCCGATTGCGGCGCGAGGTCCTCCACACGTTCACGTGATTGCTCATCACTCTCTGGCGCTTGTGCCATAAAACGCAGCGCACTGTAGGAGGCAATCCACCAGTGCTCGCGGGTACGCCGCTGCGCCACTCGCCAACTGGGCGTAAAGTCACCATTGCGGTTCTCCACTGCAGCTTCAGTACTAGCCGGCATCAGCCTTACAGTGCTGACTAAGCCCTGCGTGTCTGCAGCCAAGGGTGCCAACCACGTATCCAGCTCAGCAGTGTTGGCTAAAGGTTGACCGTTATTCAATAAATAACCCAGCGCGCTGTGATGCAACACTGACGTCTTAGCCTGCCCTTTTTTCAAGTCAGCGACACCTAACCAGCAGGCATGTCGCGCACGGGTTAGGGCCACATACAACAAGCGTAAGTCTTCACCTAAACGCTCGCGCTCGGCTTGCACAAGACTGTCTTTATCCGCATGCAACATTAAGGTGCGCTGACCATTGACCTGAATAGTAAACGGCTGCTGACCTTCTTGCGCACGGAAGCCACAAATAAAGGGTAAAAACACCAAGGGGTATTCCAGTCCTTTGGATTTATGGATGGTAATCACCCGCACCAAGGATTCATCACTTTCCAGGCGCAACACTTGCTCTTGCGCGCCATCGGCTTGACCGGCACAAGCATTCTGCAAATAGCGCAGCACGGCAAACTCACCATCCAATTCACGCGCCGCATGTTGCAGTAATTCAGATAAATGCAGCACGTTGGTTAAGGCTCGCTCACCATCAGGACGCTGCACTAAACGCTGTGGCAACTCAAAGTCGTGCATGATTTTACGCAACATCGGCAGCACGCCCTGTTGATGCCAGCGCTCTAAATAATCCTTAAACTGTAAAACGCGCTTTTCCCAGAGCAATTCATCTTGATTGATACGCTCCAGCTCTATCAGCGGTAAAGCAAAGGTGCTGCAGGCCAATGCAGTTTTCAGAGCGCGCTCATTATCTGGGTGCAAGCAGGCGTTGAGCCAGGTCAGCACATCGAGCGCTTCTTGACTAGCAAACACTGAATCTTTATCTGATAGATAGACGCTGCGTACATTGCGCTGAGCGAGATGCTTACGAATCGCTTGCGCCTCGCGCATATCACGCACTAATACAGCGATATCATTGGGCTGCAAGGCTTGTAGAGCACCATCGGGTTGTTTAAAACCCGCTTGACCGTCAGCTGACAGGTTGAGTAAGCGAGCAATTTCTGTCGCGCTACTCGCAGCCACCTGCTCAATATAGTCCGCGCGCGATACCGGCTCATCAGCGTCTAAACGCCACACAGTCAACGCTGGTTGTTGTTCGCCAGCCACCCTCCATTGCTCGCTGCGGCCTTGAGCTTGGACCAGATGAAAAGGTAACTCGTTAACCTCACCTTGTTTAAATAAGAATGCCCCTTGGCTGTCACTGCGCTGCTCAGCAAGGTCAAACAATTGGTTCACCGCTCTGACCATGGTATCCGTCGAGCGAAAGTTGGTGTCTAAATCATGGTGACGCTCATGCGTGGCGTGACGCGCATACAAATAAGTATGAATATCCGCACCGCGGAAGCTATAAATCGCTTGTTTAGGGTCACCAATCAAAAACAAACCGGTGTCAGGGTTATCCTCGGCGATGCGATACACCGTATCGAAAATGCGGTATTGCAGAGGGTCGGTGTCTTGGAACTCATCAATTAAGGCAATCGGAAATTGCTGGCGAATCACCGCAGCTAAACGCTCACCACTCGGGCCTTGCAACGCGTGGTCAAGGCGCGTGAGCATGTCATCAAAGCCCATTTCTGCGCGCTGTTGTTTTTCCTGATGAAAACGCTGCTTAATCCAATGTGCTGCGTGCCATAAGGCTTGCTCATCCAGTTCGCGGGTTAGATTGTCTAAAGCAAAAGGCAGGGTACGCATTGCCTCAAGTGCTGGGTGCTGAGGTACAGCACTGCTGTCTTTCCAAGCCTCATGCAGGCCGTCAGGAGTCAGGCGGGTAAAACCCGTGCCAATATCCAGCTGAGTTTGCTCGGGATCCTCGGCCCAGGCTTTAAGTTTATCCAGCCATGATGTGTAATAACGCGCCTGAATTTTTCTCCCATCAACGGCTTTGGCTGCTAAAGCCCGGTCCAAAATATCGCGCAGTTGTTGCGTCCACTCAGCCCAGCCTTGTTTTAACTCTGCAAGCGTGCGCTGCTGCTGATTGATGCCAGCATCCAATAACTGAGCCAGCGATTGCCCCTGCACGGCTGAGTTTAGCGTGGCGTTTTGTGCGTGCAATAAAGGGTATATCTTGCGCTGCAACGCCGAAGGTTGCTGCCAGTGCTCAATCGCCCACAGCACATTAGTATTGAGCAATGGGTAACACTGCTGACGCCAATAGTCTTTCACCACCAAGGCCAGTAAATCACTGTGATCGGTTTCTAGAGTTTGCGTGAATAAGCTGCCACTATCGAAGGCATGCTCACGCAACATGCGCTGGCACCACGAGTGGATGGTTGAGACTGCCGCTTCATCCATCCATTGTGCGGCCTGATCCAGTCGTTGCGCACAAGAGGCCCACTGCTCAGCCGGATAATCTTCACGCAGGGTTGCTAATAATGCATCAGGCTGCGGATGCTCATCACGAAACACTTGCGCTGCTTCTACTAGCCTGGCACGAATACGATCGCGTAGCTCTTGGGTCGCCGCATCGGTAAAAGTCACCACGAGAATTTCAGGTGGTAGCACATGTCGATTAAAAGCGGTGTTATCGGCCAGACCATGCTGCAAAATCAAGCGCACATAAAGCGCGGCGATCGTATAGGTTTTACCGGTACCGGCACTGGCCTCGATTAAACGGCTGCCATACAGCGGGAATTGCAGCGCTAAGGGTCGCTGTGATGTGGGTAACGCACTCATTGCGAGTCTCCTTGACGCTCAAGCTTAATAATTTCGGCGTTAAATAATGCGCCGTATAACAAGTCAGTCCAGTCCGCAAAGGTTTCATCAGCAAGTAAGTCGGCATAGCTTGGGTACTGACGGGCTAAGGCTGCACTTTGTTGTACTTCACCGGTGGTATTAAAGCCGCCTTCATAGGCTGCTTGTGCGCTGTTGTGTGGTTTACCTTTCTTTTCTGTATCTGCTTGATCCTTTAAAAAAGCCATGGCTGTTTTTAATGCAACAGGAATGGGCGCATTGAGACCGCTGTACCAGCACTCCAACCAGTCCTGCACAATCTGCTGAGCACGTTCAGCATCAAAGCTAGCAAAACTGATACTGCTCTCTTGCGCAATGATAAAGGTTTGGGTTGCTGCACCCGTGGCATTGATTAACACATGCTGCACCCAAGGCCGTAAGAGTCGATGCCAACTGCGCTGGTTACCTTTATTGATTTTGCCCGGTGTCAGCTCAATACGCGCATAAACACTGGCAGTATCAGTAGAGGGTACGCCCGTGCGCAGTCCGCCCAGCCAGCCTTCCAGATGCATCTTGTTATGTTTGATATCAATCAGGCGCGGGGCATCTTCCTCATGTGGCCAAATGGCACACAGCTGACGATAATGCGCTAATTGCGCCAATAACGGCTCAATCAACTCACTGCGCAACTGTTCGCCAAAGGCACACATGGGTAAGGCTCCGCTGCGCTGAAGTTTTTCACTGTATTGCTCAAGCACCGCAGTTAAATCAGCATCCGGTGCGGCATGTTGACCGGCGCTGAGCAGCTCTGCTTGCAAGCTATAGCGCTGCAAGCCATCCAGAGCAAAGGGCTCATCCTCAAAGACATCCAGCTCAATTGGGTCTAAGTGCACTTTGAGGCGCTCATTGAAAAAAAACTTAACTGGGTCACGCAAAAAGCGTTGCAGCAACTCAGGGCTCATCGCATTTTCAGCAACGAAATCTGTTAAACGCCCTGTCGCAACTGCTGCTGGCGCCTGATGCAGCACCGACCACTCATGCGCGTAGGTAAATAAATCACTCTGAACGCTGTTATCAGTAAAGTAATGCTGACTAAAGGGCTGCAAAGGATGCACTGTGGTTAACGCATCCAACAAGGGCTGCTCATCGGCTAAGTGCCAGCCGTTGCTGAGGTGGTCACGCAACTGCGCGACCAGCACTGAAGACGGGCGCTCGGTATTATCACGCACACTACGGCCAATCCAACTGATATACAGTTTCTCACGGGCAGACAGTAAGGCTTCTAAGAGTAAATAGCGGTCATCTTCACGTCGTGAACGGTCGCCGGGGCGATAATCACTGCCCATCAGGTCAAAGTCCAGCGGCGCTTGTACACGCGGATAATCACCGTCATTCATGCCTAATAAGCACACCATGCGAAAAGGAATCGCGCGCATCGGCATCAAGGTACAAAAATTCACTGAACCGGCTAAAAAGCGCTGACTGAGATGGTCAGAATCGACGTTAGTCAACCACGCTTCACGAGCCACAGCTAAGGTGAGCACCTCATCGAGTTGCGCATCAATACATAACTGATGCCACTGCTCACAGCCGGTGCGCAAACGCTGCACTAAGAGCAGATCGTTATCCTCTTCGACTAAGAAAAACTGCTCCAGTATATTCAGAAATACCGTACGCCACTGTGCAAAGGACTGCATGCGACTGAGCTCGGCATGCAACTCTTGCAAAGCATCTAGAAAATGAGTGATAGGACCAATCAGCGCAGCATCTAAGCCACCCACTTCGTCATAGGGCTGAATACCGGCATACGCCTCGCTGTTGCCCATGGCATAACCCAACAACATACGCTGCAGGCCAAAATCCCAAGTATTTTGCGCCAAACCTTGCGGTAAAGAAAAGCCTTCACGGTGTTGAGCATTCAAACCCCAGCGTACTCCGGCACCGGTTAACCAGCGTTGTAAGATCGGCAAATGCTCTTCCTGAATGGCGAAACGAGCACGCACCGCTGGCACATCCAGCAGACTCATAATGTCAGCAACGGTTAAACGCGATTCAGGCAAGCGCAGTAATTCGTGCAAAGCAATCAATAACGGCTCTGTGCTTTGCTCAGATTGGTCTGACAAGGTAAAGGGGATATAACGCAGATCATCACGGGCATATTGAGCAAACACCGCCTGAATGTGCGGCGCATAGCTGTTGATATCCGGCACCATGACTATGATATCGCGCGGTTTTAAGCTCGGATCAGCATTAAAATGCGCTAAGAGTTGGTCATGTAGCACTTCCACTTCACGCTGGGCACTATGGGCAATATGAAAGCGTAGCGATTGGTCGATGTCTGGATTCACCGCAGGCCATGTCGCTTGCGTGTCAGCCACAGGCCGCAAGTGCAGCATATCGTTGTGCAATTGCTCCAGCACTGTAGCGGTTTTGCCATCTTCAAAAATATCTACACGCTGGCCATGCGTCTTAAACTGGGTTTGGTAAGTATCCAGTTCATCGTGCTGGTCAAGCAGACTAATATAGTCGCGGCCCTGCTTACCCCATGCGGCTAATAATGGGTGAGCAAATTGGTGCAGTTGCTCAATGGATAACACTTCAGGAAAGCCCTCTTTACGGCTCTGGCGGCGGTATTCATGGCGCAGTAATTGTTTGTCTTCAACAATATCCGCCCAGTGAAACTGGCAGGGGTTATGCACACAGAGCATCACCTGACTAAAACGACTGATGGCCGCTAACGCATCGACCATTTGCGCAGGCAAAGAAGAAATACCAAAGATAATAATGCGTCGTGGTAAGCCGGCTGGCGCAGTCTCCAGCGCTTGCATCGCTGCAATAAAGCGCGGATGCACTGCGGCACGACTGCTATGAATAGCTTCTTCACCAATATCGTCAATCAATAACCGCCACAACTCAGCTTGCCAAGCCACGGTCGGCTCACGAGCTTGAGCTTTCTCATCACTGACCTGCGGCTGGCCTTCCACTTGGCGCAACTGGTCATGGCCTTGCGCCCAATCCTGCAGCCAATCGCTGCGATACACCTGATACTGGTCAAACAAGTCAGCCAAACGCTCAGACAGCTGGTAGCGCTTGCGCAAGTCGGGGTCATCGCCTAAAAAATGCTGCAAAGGCGCAAATACTGGTTGCTCGACCACCTGCGGCAAAATGCGCATTAAACGCCAAGTCAGTGGTGCTTTATCAAAGGGCGAGCTTTTAGCGAT
>JAAZCO010000148.1 GCA_012513235.1 Gammaproteobacteria bacterium | reverse complement strand
TTACAGGAAGTGCAGATACAAAAAAGCCCCAAACAATAAATGCTTGAGGCTTTAATGATATATCTGGTTGCGGGAGCAGGATTTGAACCTACGACCTTCGGGTTATGAGCCCGACGAGCTACCAAACTGCTCCATCCCGCGCCGATAAGTATACGCACATTTAGCGTTGTGTCAAAAAGTATTTTGAAATCAATCATTTAAGCGCGATTTACGCAGTTTAATACGTTTTTTCCAGCTGCGGTTGACCCACCAGCGCCAATATAAGGCTGTGCCGGTATAGCCCAATAGCGCTAAACATAGGCCCATCACCAGAGATCCAGCATAGAGGGGCTGCCAATGGGTGGTAGTGACTTCTAGAATCCAGCTGATACTCACTTTATCAGGCAGCTGAATAGTCGGTGTATTGAGCAACCATGCGCCTAGCTTGTAATTGGCATAAAACACGGGCGGCATAGTAAGGGGGTTGGTCAACCAAACCAAACCCACAGAAATAGGTAAATTCGCACGTACCGGGATCGCCAAAAATGCAGCGGCGAACATCTGCATTGGCATGGGGATCATGGCCCAAAACAAACCCACAGCAACTGCGCGCGCCACCGAGTGACGGTTAAGGTGCCATAAATTTGGATCATGGATCAGGCTGCCCAAAAAACGTAATGACGGATTATGTTTGAGTTTTTCCGGGTCAGGCATATAGCGTTTAAACAATTGACGAGGCATGAATTTTCTCTGACATGCTAAAGCCCGTCTATTATGCATCTTATTCGCGTGAGGTGTTGTTACAGGGTGTGACAAAAGTCTTATAAAGCGCGCTATTTAGCAAAATATATGTTTGCAAATGCTACAGGGAGGTCGCGTTATGCATTTAGCTACGCTTGTTTTTATTGCCGGCTTATTAACTTTACGTTGGTTGCCGGTGTTGCCCAGCACACTGTGGTTGACGGTTGGTGCGTTACTGGCATTGCTATTGTTACGCAGCCCCTACAGGGTGTTTTCTTATGCTGCATTAGGCTTTTGTTGGGCATGCTTCAATGCGCACTGGGCGCTGCAAGATCAACTTAAGCCTGAGTTGGATGGGCGCACTCTATGGGTGGAAGGCACTGTGGTGGGTTTGCCTGAGTGGCCATTGGTACACGGGCAGCCGCCGACCGTACGCTTTGAATTGCGCAATGCCACTTCGCGTCGCAGCCCATTACCGCAGCGTATTCGTCTTGCCTGGCGTGCTCCACCAGCGAGCCTGCAGGCCGGTGAGCGCTGGCGCTTAGCTGTGAATTTAAAGCGTGCGGATGGCTCACTTAATCCGCATGGTTTTGATTATCATGCTTGGCTGTTTGCTCAGCGGATTGGCGCAACGGGGTCGGTCAAAACCGGTACACGCTTGGCAGCAGGGCAGGGCTTAGATCATTGGCGTGAACAGATCAGACAACGTTTGCAGCGCTATGCACCACCATCTATGGAGGGTGTGATGGCGGCCTTAGTCTTGGGTGATGGTTCAGGTTTAAGCAGTGAGCAGTGGCATACACTACAAGCCACGGGCACTGTGCACTTGATGGTGATATCTGGACAGCACATTAGCTTAATGGCCGCGATGGCTTATGGGTTGGTGTTGTGGCTCATGCGTTTGGGCTGGTGGCCGCAATCGGTACCTTGGTTGCCTGCTGCTTGCTTACTCTCTATCGCGGCGGCCTTGGCTTACGGCGCCTTTGCTGGTTTTGCTGTGCCAGTGCAGCGTGCCTGCATTATGGTGATGGTGGCGCTGTTATGGCGCTGGCGCTTTCAACATTTAAGTGTGTGGACGGCCTTTTTAACTGCTTTAATTTTAGTCTTAGTGCATGAGCCGTTGGTCGTGCTGCAGGCTGGGTTTTGGCTATCTTTTACTGCGGTGGGGGCTTTGGTTGTGGCTTTTTCCGCCCGCTTAGGGCCGTGGCGTTGGTGGCATATTATGGGGCGCACGCAATGGATTGCGGCCATTGGTTTGGCGCCGTTTCTTTTAGCTTTAAGTTTGCCAGTCAGCATGATGGGGCCGGTGGCGAATATTTTTGCTGTGCCTTGGTTGAGTTTGTTGGCGCTGCCTTTAACTTTGCTCGGTGCAGTACTTTTACCATGGCCTGCTGTGGCAAGTGTCGTTTTAGAGTGGGCTGCATGGTGTTTAAACATGATGTTTAGCGTGCTGGAATGGTTTGCTCAAGGTTGGCCTGCTTGGCAAGGCAGTGCCGTGGGGAGTGTGGCTTTGCTTCTCACTTTAGTTGGTGTTGCCTGCTTTTTATTACCGCGCCCCTTGTTGCCGGTCTCGGCGGGTTTAGTGTTGTGGTTACCGCTGCTGTATCCCTATCAAGAAGAGATTCCCCATGGGCAGGCTAGTATCTGGGTGCTGGATGTGGGGCAAGGGCAGGCCGTCTGGGTGAAAACAGCTCAACATAGCCTGATGTACGATGCGGGGCCTTTTATGACAGGCTTTGATGCGGGTGAGCGTATTGTTGTGCCCGTGTTGCGTGGTTTTGCGCAAACGCATTTAGATGAATTGCTGATTTCTCATGCGGATGCGGATCATGCCGGTGGTGCGCCAGCTATTTTGGATGCGATTAAAGTTGCGCGAGTTGTCAGCGGCCAACCAGCCGAGCACCCTGCGCATTTCTCTGCTCAAGCCTGTACTCAAGAGCAGTGGCAGTGGGATGGTGTGTGGTTTTGGCGCTGGCAGTGGCAGGATGCTCAAGATAGTAATCAAAAATCCTGTGTCTTGCTGATTGATGCGCAAGGTGAGCGCTTATTGCTCACCGGCGATTTAGATGCCGCAGGTGAGGCTGCTTTATTAAAGGATTGGCCGTGGCTCAAGGCTGATTGGTTGGTAGCGGGGCATCATGGCAGTCGTACTTCGACCTCGCGTCGTTTTGTGCAAGCGATTACGCCGCGCTATGCGTTAATTTCTCGGGGTAAAAACAACAGTTATGGGCATCCGCATCTGCAGGTGGTGAAAACTTTGCAGCGCAGGCAGGTGGATATCTACGATACGGCCATTGATAAAGCCATTTTGGTGCAGCTCGGTACTTATCAGCATCCTTGGACGATGGCGCAACAAACGCGCTTTTGGCGACAACAATGAGCATCATCACTTTCAGTCTAGGGCTGAGCTTGTGCTAAAGTAGGCGCAATTTATTGAGGGAGTTACGGCTGTGTGGGAGCTGATCAAATCGGGTGGCTGGATTATGTTGCCCATTGTTGTGTGTTCAATTATTGCTGTGGCCATTGTGGCCGAGCGTTTATGGACCTTACGCCCTTCACGGGTCAGTCCACCGCAGCTGTTGGCGCAAGTGTGGCGTTGGGTCCAAACCAAGAAAATGGACAGCGAGAGATTTGCTGAGTTACGTGCGGGTTCACCGCTGGGGCAAATTTTAGCGGCAGGCTTAGCCAATTCACGCTTTGGCCGCGAGATGATGAAAGAAAGTATTCAGGAAGCTGGTGCTAAAGTTGTGAATGAGTTGGAGCGCTACTTAACACCGTTGGGGACTATTGCAGCTATCACTCCATTGCTGGGTTTACTCGGCACTGTGCTGGGTATGATTGAGATTTTCAGCGCTTTTATGGGCTCAGGTATGGCTAATGCACCGCAGTTAGCCGGTGGTATTGCTAAGGCATTGATTACCACGGCTGCGGGTTTGTTTGTAGCGATTCCAGCGGTGTTTTTCCATCGTTTTTTACAGCGCCGGGTGGATGAGTTGGTGGTCAATATGGAGCAAGAAGCCATTAAGCTGGTTGAAGTGGTGCAGGGTGACCGTGAGGTTGAGTTGCGTGAGGAGCAAGCGTGAGATTCCCTCGTAAACCCCGCGAGCCGGTTGATATCAACCTAGCGCCACTGATTGATGTGGTGTTTATTTTACTGCTGTTTTTTGTGGTCACCACCACCTTCACCCGTGAAACACAGCTCAAAGTTGACTTGCCAGAAGCGGTCAGCGGCGAGCAAGTGCAAGCTGAGGTTAAAGCTGCATTAGAGATTTTGATTGGCGTGGATGGCTCCTTTGCCTTAAATGGCAAAAGCCTGAGCAAAAATGATCTGACAACTTTAATGGAAGCATTGCGACAAGAGTCGGGCGGCGATAAAAGCATACCTGTGGTGCTCAGTGCTGATGGTAAATCACCGCATCAAGCGGTGGTGACTGCAATGGATGCTGCGGCCAAACTGGGCTTTGCGCAGTTACGTATCACTACAGTTGAAGTGCAGGAAAAGTAGTGAAGCTGGGTGAGCGTTTGCAGCGCGCTTGGTATCAAGGGCATCGTGCTTTATCTGTGCTGTGGCCATTAGAGCAACTGTATCGTTTTATCGTACAGCGTAAGCGTGCGCAATTTTTGCGTGGTGAAACTGAAACGTACCGTGCGCCCGTCCCCGTGATTGTCGTGGGTAATCTCACGGTTGGTGGTACGGGTAAAACACCATTGATTTTATGGTTGATTGAGTACTGTCGTGCGCAAGGCTTGCGCGTCGGCGTGGTCAGCCGTGGTTATGGTGCGCAGCCACCGAGTGTGCCTTGGAGCGTGAGTGCCAGCGACTCCGCACAGCAGGCGGGTGACGAGCCGCTATTAATAGTGCAGCGCAGTGGCGTGCCCTTGGTGATTGCACCACAGCGCGCGCAAGCCGTGCAGCAACTCTTAGCTGAGCAGGCGCTTGATATCATTTTATCCGACGATGGCTTGCAGCATTACGGCTTGGCGCGTGATATTGAACTGGTGTTGATTGATGCCGCGCGCGGTTTGGGGAATCAGCGTTGTTTACCGATGGGACCGTTGCGCGAGCCGGTTGAGCGCTTGCAAAGTGTTGATGCCATATTATTAAACGGTGCACAGAGCGATAGCGAGCAGGGTTTTGCCATGCAATTGCAGCCCACCGAGTTAGTGCATGTGCGCACTGGGCGACGCGAACCGCTGACCTACTTTCCAGTCGGGCAGCGCATGCATGCGGTAGCTGGTATTGGTAACCCCCAGCGTTTTTTTAACACACTGGAAACCTTGCAGTGGCTGCCCATTGCTCACCCTTTTGCTGATCACGCCGAATTTACTGCGCAAGACTTAGAGTTTTCTGATGATTATCCAGTGTTAATGACTGAGAAAGATGCGGTTAAGTGCCGTGCCTTTGCTGCAGATCATTGCTGGTATTTACAGGTTGCCGCGCAGCCCTCAGCGGCCTTTGCCGCCTGGTTTGCACAGCGGTTACAACCTTTATTAACTGATTCGTTGTGAGGATGTGCTGATGGACCCGAAACTTATAGATATTTTAGCCTGCCCGTTATGCAAAAGTGCCGTACAGCTTAATGATGAGAAAACAGAGATTTGGTGTAAAGCCGATGGTTTGGCTTTTCCGATTCGTGATGATATTCCGGTGATGCTGGAAACCGAAGCGCGTACCTTAACCACTGATGAGCGATTGGATTAAATCATGACTCAAGCTTTTACTGTGGTGATTCCGGCACGCTTTGCTTCGACACGTTTTCCGGGTAAGCCCCTGCAAGATATTGCCGGCATGCCGATGATTCAGCGTGTGTGGCTGCAAGCGCAGAAAAGTGCTGCACAACAGGTGGTGATTGCTACTGACGATCAGCGCATTTTTGATGTCTGCCAAGGCTTTGGTGCGCAAGTGGTGATGACTCGCGATGACCACGAATCAGGTACCGATCGCTTAGCTGAAGTGGTGGCGAAATTAGGCCTGCCTGCTGATGCCATTGTGGTCAATGTACAGGGTGATGAGCCGTTGATTCCGCCTGCGGTGATTGACCAAGTCGCCGATAATTTAGCGCAGTATACGCAAGCGGCGATGGCAACTTTAGCTGAGCCGATTACCGATATTGCCAGCGTGCTCAATCCCAACGTGGTGAAAGTCAGTACTGACGTGCAAGGCTATGCCTTAACCTTTAGCCGTGCGCCACTGCCTTGGCCGCGGGATGCGTTTGCCAAGAGCCAAGAGTTGCTGCCTGAGGGTGTGGATTTTCGTCGTCATATTGGTATTTATGCCTACCGTGCCGGCTTCTTAGCTGACTTTGTCGCTTGGGGACCTTGCGCCTTAGAGTTGACGGAATCGCTTGAGCAATTACGTGCGTTATGGAACGGTGCTCGTATTCATGTGGCCGATGCCGTAGAAGCACCGCCAGCCGGCGTTGATACGTTGGCAGATTTGCAGCGTGTGCGTGGTTTTTTTGAGGAGTAACAATGAAAGTTTTATTTGTCTGTCTGGGTAATATTTGCCGTTCACCCACTGCTGAAGGAGTGTTTCGTAAATACTTGGCCGCTTCACCATTGGCCGATAAAGTCAGTGTTGATTCAGCTGGCACTGCAGATTGGCATACCGGTAAAGCGCCTGACCCACGCACCTGTGCAGCAGCGTTAAAGCGAGGTTATGACTTGTCCATGTTGCAAGCTCGCCAAGCCACCGCGGATGACTTTCATAATTTTGATCTGATTTTAGCCATGGATAAGAGCAATTTAGCCAACCTAGAAGCTTTGCGCCCGGCCAATAGCCGTGCTGAGTTGGATTTGCTGTTGCAGCGTTATGCTTTACCACGCAGCGAAGTGCCTGATCCCTATTACGGTGGCGAGCAAGGCTTTGAAGATGTGTTGGATTTACTGGAAAACGCCAGTCAAGCACTCTTAGCCGAATTGCAGGAGCGCGTGTGAATTTACTGATCAAGGAAGATGTATCGCTCAAAAGCTACAACACCTTAGCAGTGGATGTGGCAGCGCGTTTTTTTGTGGCGGTACAGTCGCTTGAGCAGTTGCAAGCTGCCTTAGCTTGGGCGCAGCAGCATGATATGGCTGTGCTTTTGCTCGGTGGTGGTAGCAACTTAGTGCTCACCGCCGACTTGGATGTTTTAGTGATACATGTACAACTGCACGGCATCGCTGTGCTCAGTGAAGATGCAGAGCATGCACGGATTGAAGTGCAGGCTGGTGAAAACTGGCATGCATTTGTACAGTGGACTTTAGCGCAAGGCCTCAGCGGCTTAGAGAACCTTAGCTTGATACCGGGCAATATCGGCGCTGCACCCGTGCAAAATATTGGTGCGTATGGTGTTGAGCTCAAAGATCATTTGGAAAGTGTGTTTTTCTTTGACCGTGAAACGCAGAGCACCCAGCGTCTCAGTGTTGAGCAATGCCAATTTGCCTATCGTGACAGCCTATTTAAACGCGAATCTGGTCGTCGAGTGATTTTGAGTGTGATCTTTAGGCTGCCTAAGCACGCCATATTACAACTGGATTACGGTGATTTGCGCGGGTATTTAGCGGATCAACAGATCAGTGCGCCCACTGCGCAAGATGTCAGTCGTGCGGTGTGTGCGATTCGTGCGCAGAAACTGCCGGATCCCGCTGAGTTGGCCAATACCGGGAGCTTCTTTAAAAACCCGGTCGTCAGTGCTGAACATGCCGCGCAGCTTAAACAGAACTATCCAAATATAGTTCATTTTGCTCAGGATGATGGGCGGGTGAAATTAGCCGCCGGTTGGCTGATTGATCAAGCAGGCTGGAAGGGTGTGCGTCAAGGTGATGCAGGGGTGCATGCTAAGCAGGCGTTGGTGTTGGTCAATTACGGTCAGGCTACCGGACAGCAAATTCTGGCATTGGCCACACAGATACAAGCTGATATTCAGCAGCATTTTGCCGTTCAATTAGAAATTGAGCCCAATGTGCTGGGGCAGCTATAGGTGTTACTTAAGACCAGTATGTTCAGTTGAGTGAGCTAAAAAGTCACCACTGACATAGGGGCTGTGGGTGATGACTTTGGTTAAATGCCGTTACATTTATCTATACAGTGACTTATTTTTATCTGTACATATCTTGTACGTGATAAATATCTTTATGCCATAATCAGCTACACATGCTCATAGAGATAAAGATGATGTCGCAATCTATTCGTTGGCCAATGTTGATTGTATTCACAGCCTTAGCAGCGCTGCTGTTGTGGTTTGTTGTCGGGCCACAAGCGCAGGCGGTTGCCCAGCCCGCCTCTTTGAATTTGGCGCAGCGCGTGCACAGCTTGCCAGATGTACAGGGTGAGCCTGCAGCCAAGAGCTTCGATAAAAGCAAACCCACATTAGTGAAGTTATGGGCGAGTTGGTGTCCTTTATGTTTGTCTGAATTGGGGCAAACTGAAGCGTGGGTCAGTGATGCTGATTTTGCTGGCGCGAACCTACTGACCGTGGCTTCACCTGGAGTGTTAGGTGAGCAGCCTGTTGATGCTTTTCGCGATTGGTACAGTGGCTTAGATTACCCGCAGTTACCGGTACGCATGGACAGCAGTGGTGAGTTGATTAAGCGTTTGGGGGTTAAGGTGTACCCAAGTTGGGCCTTGATTGATCAGCGTGGTCAGTTGGCGCGGGTGATTAAAGGCAGCATCAATAAATCCCAAGCCCTGGCTTTACTCAAAGATGCAGAGGCGGACTTAAGCGCGGCTGAGCATACCTTTTACCAGCCCAAGGCCAATCAAGACTCAGTACCAGTGCAGGCGCGCACTGTTTATCTGGCCGGTGGCTGTTTCTGGGGTGTGGAAGCTTATTTTGAGCGCATTGATGGTGTGCTGGATGCCGTCTCTGGCTACGCCAATGGCCGCACTGAAAACCCAAGTTATGAAGATGTGATTTATCGCAATACCGGTCATGCCGAAACCGTCAAAGTGACTTACAACCCCGAGCAGCTGAGTCTGGATGATATCTTACTGTACTATTTTCGCATTATTGACCCGACCAGCTTAAATAAGCAGGGTAATGATCGTGGTACGCAGTATCGCGCGGGTGTTTACACTGATAATCCAGCGGAGCAGGCGGTAGTTGCTGCAGCTTTAACTGAGTTGCAACAGCGTTATAAGCGCCCGGTGGTGGTTGAGAATCAGCTGCTGCAGAACTTTTACGAAGCCGAGCAGTATCACCAAGATTACTTGATGAAAAATCCCAATGGTTACTGTCATGTGGATTTAAATTTGGCCGATGAGCCGCTACCGACTCCAGCCGCACCCGCAGGGCAAGCGCAGCAGGAGTTTGATGCCAGTCGTTTTCAAAAGCCTGATAGCAAAACGTTACAGCAGCGCTTGAGCCGTGAGGAATATCAAGTGACGCAAAATAACGGTACTGAGCGTGCTTTCAGTCACCGTTACGATGAGTTGTTTGAGCCGGGTTTATACGTGGATATTGTCAGTGGTGAGCCGCTGTTCAGCTCCAGTGCTAAGTATGAGTCCGGCTGTGGCTGGCCCAGCTTTGTCGAGCCGATCAATGCCAGCGTTATCGTGGAAAAAATCGATACCAGCTACAATATGCGCCGCGTGGAAGTGCGCAGCCAGGTGGCTGACTCGCATCTAGGGCATGTGTTTGACGATGGTCCGCGCGATCGTGGTGGTCTGCGTTATTGCATTAACGGTGCCAGCTTAAAGTTTATTCCTAAAGCACAGATGCAAGAGCAAGGCTACGCCAAGTGGCTGCCGCTGGTGGATTAAGACTTGACCCTGCTGCACAAAAAACGCCTTCGATGATGAAGGCGTTTTTTATTGGCTTATAAGGTTAATAGTGGATAGCGGCTGATAGCCTGTTAGCACTCGATACTGATGCTTACTGCCGGCCGTATTTATTCAAAGTCTTCAGCATGGTTAGCCATGCTTGAGGCTGAGTTCGCTTGCGTCCTTTGCGGCTGGATACGTATTAAAGCACCAAAAGGATAATGGTCAATAAAAGTGACCAGATCATTCGCTACTGTTGCTCTGTGCTTAAAGCGCTCACTGCTGAGTAGGGTGTGATCGGGGTTGAACTGATTGAACCACAGATCCAATTGCACTTTATTATTGCGCGCCAAACTAAAGGCTAGAGAGCCTTCAACAGGGTAGTGCTCAAAGTGTGCTGGACCTGCCCTCACTGCGACCTTAGCTGTCGCATCTTGACTGTGCTGCAGCCAAGTTTGATGCAGTAAAATTTTATAGCCGCTGTCGGGCGTCAATTTCTTCGCTAAATAATCCAGTTGCGTGCTGCGCTGCTGTTGACTGGTAATCAGGGTTGCCCCTTGAGCCCACTCGTCAGGTGCAAGCTGGCTCACGGGTAAGCTGGCGTTATCTTGACGAAATACAATCAGTTCAACCAACTGCGTACCGTTGGCAAACGCTTGCGCACTGCACAGCGAAAATAACAAAGCAAAGTGGATCATGTGGCGCATATGCAGTTCCTTAATAATTGAGCTCGGATAAAGCTTTATGCCGATAATTGTGCCAATAAAGCTTCAATGGTGGTAAAGCGTTGCGCGGGAGCGTCCATCGGCACATTAAACTTAAACACTGTCGCGCCTTCAAAACGGTAATGTTTGGGTTGGCTTTGAATCAGTTTAATCAAGCGCATCGGGTCGACGCAGGTGTCGCTGGCGAATTCTAAGCGACCGGCATGCGGGCCTGCATCAATTTTTAGAATGCCCAGTGCTTGCGCCTTAAGCTTGAGCTCGGTGACGCGGATTAAATTTTTAACCTGCTCTGGCAATAAACCAAAGCGGTCAATCATTTCCACTTGCAGCTCTTTAAGTGCTGCCGTGTCTTTGGCTGAGGAAATACGCTTGTAGAGAATCAAGCGAGTGTGCACATCAGGCAGATATTCATCCGGAATTAATGCCGGGACGCGCAGATTAATCTCTGCACCATGATCAAGCGGTTGCTCAAGATTTGGCTGTTCACCTTTGCGAATCGATTCTACTGCACGCTCGAGCATTTCCATATACAGAGTAAAACCAATGGCGTGAATTTCACCACTTTGCCCGTCACCGAGCAGTTCGCCAGCGCCGCGAATTTCCAAATCATGGGTGGCGAGCATAAAGCCAGCACCCAGATCTTGTGCGTTACTGATGGCTTCCAGACGTTTTTTTGCATCTGTAGTCATGCTTTTTTCTGGTGGTGTGAGCAGGTAAGCATAGGCTTGATGATGGCTGCGACCCACTCGTCCGCGCAGTTGGTGCAGTTGCGCTAAGCCAAATTTATCGGCGCGATCAATCAAAATGGTATTGGCGTTAGGCACGTCAATACCAGTTTCAATAATGGTGGAAGCGACCAGCACGTTGTAGCGCTTGTGGTAGAAGTCGGTCATCACCCGCTCAAGCTCGCGCTCATGCATTTGGCCATGACCAATGGCAATACGTGCTTCTGGCACTAAAGCCGCTAAATCGGCAGCGCATTTTTCAATAGTTTTTACGTCGTTGTGCAAGAAATATACTTGCCCACCGCGCAGTAATTCACGTAGTAAGGCTTCTTTCACCACCGCATCTTGGCGTTGCATTACAAAGGTGCGCACTGATAGGCGCCGGGCCGGAGGCGTCGCGATAATCGACATGTCGCGCATACCGGCAAAGGCCATATTCAGCGTGCGTGGAATCGGTGTGGCAGTCAAAGTAAGGATGTCCACTTCACTGCGCAGGGCCTTGAGTTGTTCTTTTTGACGCACACCAAAGCGGTGTTCTTCATCAATAATCACCAGACCCAAATTTTTAAACTGCACATCGCTTTGTAGCAGTTTATGCGTGCCGATCAAGATGTCGACTTTACCTTCTGCTAAATCACTGATGGCTTGCTTGGTTTCTTTGGCGGTTTTAAAGCGGCTGATCACCTCAACCTTGACTGGCCAATCAGCAAAGCGGTCGCGGAAACTGTCGTAGTGCTGCTGTGCCAATAGCGTAGTTGGGACTAAAACAGCGACTTGTTTACCACTGTGTACGGCAATAAAGGCTGCGCGCATCGCTACTTCAGTTTTACCAAAGCCCACATCACCACAGACTAAGCGGTCCATAGGTTTGCCAGACAGCATGTCATTGCGCACATTGTCGATTGCCACTTGCTGGTCGGGCGTTTCTTCAAACGGGAAGGCGGCGCTAAAGGTTGCGTAATCAAGACCAGGATTATTAAAGGCAAAACCTTCGCGCGCAGCACGAATAGCATAAATATTGAGCAGCTCCGCGGCCACATCACGCACTTGCTCGGCAGCTTTGCGCTTGGCTTTTTGCCATTGCTCAGTGCCGAGGCGGTGCAGGGGTGCGCTACTGTCGTCACTGCCGGTGTAACGGGCAATTAAATGCAAATTAGCCACCGGCACATAGAGCTTGGCTTGATCCGCGTATTCAAGCATTAAAAACTCAGTTGCTTGCTCCTCAATCTCGAGTGTGACCAAGCCTTGGTAGCGACCGACACCGTGATCGATATGCACTACAGGTGCACCCTCACGCAGTTCGGTGAGGTTACGAATCACATGCTCATGATTACCGTTCTGGCTTTTATCGCGGCGACGGCGCTGGATCACCCGCTGACCGAGTAGGGCGCTTTCTGGGATCAGCGCAATATCATCCAGCAGCAGCCCTGCTTCAATGGGTGCCACGCAAATCGCGATAGGAGCGCTGCTGGTTAAAAACTCATCCCAATCGGCAACTTCGTCAGGCATCACGTTAATACGTTGCAGTAACTCTAAGAAGACTTCACGGCGGCCGGCGGTTTCGACAGTAAATAGTGTGCGACCCGTAAAGGTCTCAAGAAAATCCTTCACTTTACTTAAGGGTTCAGCCGCGCGTGGATCTAACGATAAATCGGGAAAAGCTTGCACGGGTAAGCGCTCACGCCCGACGCTGGGGCTGAGGTCTTCGCTGTCGATCACAATGCGTGAGTGATCTTTAAGTGCACCGTAGTATTCATCGATGGCAACAAACAATTCGGCCGGTGGTAGCAGTGGACGTTCAAGATCGCCGCGGCGCTCTTCATAGCGGCTGCGCGTGTCTTGCCAGAATACTTCAGCGGCCGTATCGACACCGGCTAAGGAGAATACTTGTGCATCATCAGGCAAGTACGCAAATAAAGTACTGGTGTCTTCAAAAAATAATGGCAAGTAGGCTTCAATGCCCGCTGGAATAATGCCGCTGGCTAAGTCTTGATAGAGCGGGCAGCGACGAAAATCCACATCAAAACGCTCACGAAAACGGGCACGAAAATCAGCACGGGCTTTTTTGTCCAGCGGGAACTCTCGCGCTGGCAGTAAGCGAATACTCTCAACTTTATCATTGGAGCGCTGCGTTTCTGGATCAAAGGTACGCAGAGTTTCGATTTCGTCATCAAATAAATCGATGCGATACGGCACATCGCTGCCCATGGGAAATAAATCAAAAAGCGCACCACGTACGGCAAAGTGCCCGTGCTCATACACCGTATCGACACACTGATAACCTGAAGCCTGTAAGCGGCTGCGCATACTCTCCACATCCAATTTTTGCCCAACATCCAGCACTAAACTGGCATCGAGCATAAATGACTTGGGTGCTAAGCGGTGCAGGGCAGTGTTGATCGGTACAATTAAGATTCCTTGCTGCAGTTGTGGCAGTTGATATAAAGCAGCAACCCGCTGCGAAATAATATCTTGGTGCGGGGAAAATACATCGTAAGGCAGCGTTTCCCAATCGGAGAAGTGTAAAACGGGCACTTCAGGGGCAAAAAAAGCCAGTTCATCTTTGAGGCGTTCAGCGCTTTGGCTGTTATCAGTTAGTAGCAGAGTAAAGCGCTGCGTACTGCGCGCTGCAGCAGCAATAGCAAGACCTTGGGCAGCACCGGGTAAATTACCCCAGAGTTGTTTGTTGGCTTTTTTGGGCAGTGTAGGCAGGCGCAATACAGACACGTTCGACTCTTTTATAAACGATAAAAAAACGATTGTAGCGGGCTATGCCAACACTCGCTATATAAGCTTTTGGTCCTATTCAGTGCTTAGAGCTTGCCGCTTTCGTTTATGCAGTCGATAATGTAACTCTTTTTTAGCCCCTAAATAGGTATCCCACGTGACTCAGAAGACTGACCAGTGCCTTGGTGAATGGATCGATCGCGAAGCGCTTGCCGAGGCAATGATTCCGCTTGTTGGCCAACTTTACCGCAATAATAATGTGGTGACGTCCATTTACGGACGCGGTTTGATCAACCGTTCTGTTATTGCAATTCTTAAAGCCCACCGCTTTGCCCGCCACCGTATTGGTGATGAGTCTGAGCTGTCCGTGCGTGATACATACCCTATTTTAAAGATCATGAGCGAAATGGATCTGGGTAGTGCATCTGTTGATATTGGTAAAATGGCTGTTAAGTTCAACACTCAAGCCAATGGTCGCACCCTTGAGCAGTTTGTACGTGATGAATTAGCTAGCGTTGCAGGTCAGAGCGAAAATAATCTGCACCAAGGTACTGATGTCGTTCTGTACGGTTTTGGTCGTATCGGCCGTTTGCTGGCGCGCATCTTGGTTGCTAAAACCGGTGCTGGTGATGGTTTACGCTTACGTGCAATTGTTGTGCGTAAGGGTTCTGAAAATGACTTGGCTAAGCGTGCAAGTTTACTGCGCCGTGACTCAGTACATGGTCCGTTTGATGGCACTATCGTGATCGACGAAGCCAACAGCACCATGACTGTCAATGGCAGTCTGATCCAAGTGATCTATTCTAACGATCCGAAAACTGTTGATTACACAGAGTACGGCATTAACGACGCGTTGCTAGTGGATAACACCGGTCGCTGGCGCGATGCTGAAGGCTTAGCTCAGCACTTAGGCTGCCCAGGTGTTGGTCGTGTTGTGTTGACTGCTCCAGGTAAAGGCGATATCAAAAATATCGTTCATGGTATTAACCATGCTGACATAACTGCAGAAGATAAAATTATTTCTGCGGCATCGTGCACTACCAACGCTATCGTGCCGGTTCTGAAGGCAATCGACGATAAGTTTGGCATTGTCAATGGTCACGTGGAAACAGTTCACTCGTACACCAACGATCAAAACTTGATTGATAACTTCCATACGGGCAGCCGTCGTGGTCGTTCAGCACCGCTGAATATGGTTATTACCGAAACAGGTGCGGCTACTGCTGCAGCTAAAGCTCTGCCTGTGCTTAAAGGTAAGCTGACCGGTAACGCGATTCGCGTACCGACACCAAACGTTTCTATGGCGATTCTTAATCTGAACCTTAAGAACGGCACGACACGTGATGAAGTGAACGAATACCTGCGTCAAATGGCGATGCACTCTGAACTGCAAAAGCAAATTGACTATGTGTGCTCGCAAGAAGTGGTGTCGACAGACTTTGTTGGCTCACGTCATGCGGGTGTGGTTGATGCTGAGGCAACGATTTGCACTGAAAATGGTGTGATTCTGTACGTCTGGTATGACAACGAATACGGTTACAGCTGCCAAGTAGTACGTGTGATGGAAGAGATTGCAGGTGTTAATCCACCGGCTTTCCCACAATAAGTAGGCTGTGCTAAGTGATTGATGCATAACAAAGGGAGCCTTAGGGCTCCTTTTGTCTTTTTCCTAGGTTTGGTTCTGGGTGATGAAAGCCATTAAACAGACTATTTAGTAGAAAGTTGTGCTTTAGGCTGGCAAGTCACCGCCATGCCTCTTTATAATCATACGGATTATTTTTTAACGTCGGAAAAGTTCCATAGTTGCTCTATTTGTAGACAATCTATGCAACCGTTTCGATACAACTATAAATTTCACTATCGTGGTTAGGCAAACCTATGATCAAAATAAAACGTGGGCTTGACTTGCCCATGACTGGCACGCCAACACAGCGTATTGAGGCTGCAAAGCCCGTACATAGTGTTGCAGTCATAGGCTTCGACTATAACGGGATGAAGCCTACAATGCAGGTGCAAGAGGGTGATCGAGTTAAGCTCGGCCAAGTACTCTTTTCCGATAAAAAGACACCGGGGGTACTGTTTACAGCACCTGGCGCCGGTGTGGTTAAAGCCATTAATCGTGGCGACCGTCGTGTGCTGCAATCTGTAGTGATCGAGCTGGAAGGTGATGAACACATCTCTTTTGCCAGTTACGAGGCAGATAAGCTCAGTACGTTAGCGCAAGAGCAAATACGCGAAAACTTGCAGCAGTCTGGCTTGTGGACCGCGTTACGTACGCGTCCATACAGCAAGGTCCCAGCCATTGACGCGACCCCGCGTTCAATTTTTGTGACGGCGATGGATACCAATCCACTTGCAGCTGATCCGGCTGTGATAATTGCTGAATACGCTGAAGACTTCAGCCGTGGTTTAACGGTATTGAGCCGTTTAGCCAAAGTGTTTTTATGTAAAGCCGACGGTGTCACTTTGCCAGGCGAGAGCCAAGATAATGTGCACACTGAAGCCTTTGCTGGCCCGCACCCTGCAGGATTACCCGGCACACATATCCATTACCTTGATCCGGTCAGTGCAACACGCACTGTATGGCAGATTGGTTATCAGGATGTGATTGCCATTGGTAAACTGTTCACTACGGGTCAATTGTGGGTTGAGCGTGTGATTTCCTTAGCTGGACCTGTCGCGAAGAAACCACGTTTATTGCGTACGCGTTTAGGCGCGAATGTTGCTGACTTGATTCGTGATGAATTACACGCGGGCAACAATCGTGTGGTCTCGGGTTCGGTGCTCGGTGGTCGTACCGCGCGTGGCACCTGTAATTTCTTGGGTCGCTACCATACGCAACTCAGCTGCTTAGCCGAGGGTGATGAGCGTCAAATGTTCCATTACCTGCGCGCGGGTGTGAATAAATTCTCGATACTCAATATCTTTATTTCCAAATTATCTGCCAATAAGAAGTTTGCCTTCACCACCACCACCAACGGTAGTGATCGCGCCATGGTACCGGTGGGTAGCTACGAGAAAGTCATGCCGTTGGATATTTTACCAACGCAATTACTGCGTGCGCTATTAGTCGGTGATACCGAGGTGGCACAACAGCTTGGCTGCTTAGAGTTAGATGAGGAAGACTTGGC
>JAAZCO010000147.1 GCA_012513235.1 Gammaproteobacteria bacterium | reverse complement strand
CGTGGAGGTAAATACGCCGGCTGGTTTATTGACTAATTCGCCAGTGAGCCACAGGTTGCTGGTGCCATCTAAAAAGTACTTCATGGCCGCAGCCATGTTGCCAAAACGGGTGGGGCTACCTAAAGCTAAGCCGGCGCAGTTTTTCAAGTCATCGAGGCTGGCATAGATTGCGCCTTCAGCAGGGACTTCGGGGGCCACTGCTTCACATTCATTAGAGACCGCTGGCACAGTGCGGATGCGTGCTTCCATGCCGCCTTGTTCGACACCGCGGGCAATGTGGCGCGCCATATCAGCAGTGGCACCATGGCGGCTGTAATAGAGTACTAAAATATAAGGAGCAGTCATGGCAGAATCTCAATCAGGTTATCAATTGGGCGACCAATAGCGGCGCGCTGACCGACAACCAATATCGGACGCTCGATTAAAATCGGTGCTTGAACCATAGCGTTAATCAACTGCGCTTCGCTTAAAGCAGAGTTTTCGAGCTGCAGTTCGCTATATACTGATTCGCCTGTGCGCATCAGTTGACGTGCAGTTAAACCCAGTTGGCTAAGTAAAGTCGTGAGTTGTTCGCTGGTGGGTGGCGTGTCGATATAGTGGATAATCTGAGCTTGAATGCCACGCTCTTCGAGCAATGCGAGTGCCGCGCGCGATTTGCTGCAGCGTGCATAGTGGTACAGGGTAATATCTGACATACGAGTAACCTCAAAAAAACGCATGCGGCATTCTAACAGGCTAAAGCCGTTAGGCGAATGCCTTGACTATCAGGAGCATCATGTTGAAAAAGTTTGGATTAATGATTTGTCTATTGTTCTTGGCTGCTTGTGATCGCGCGGAGCCTTTTGCCGTTGATCAGCACGGTGCGGTGATTGCCGAATCAGCATTGAACGAGCAGTGGCTGGTGATTAATTATTGGGCGGTGTGGTGCGCGCCTTGCCGTAAAGAAATTCCAGAGCTCAATGCGCTGCATCATGATCTAGCCGATCAAGGCGTGCGCGTATTTGGGGTTAACTTTGATCAGTTGCAAGGCGAAGATTTACTGGCTGATAGCGAGGAGTTAGGGATTGAATTTCCGGTGTTAAGCCATGATCCAGCCGAGCGCTTTAATTTATCGACAGCGCGAGGCCTACCAGCGACTTATATTATCAATGCAAAAGGGGAGTTTGTGCGGCTTTTGCAGGGTGAGCAAACTGCGCAGACTGTACTAGCTGTGTTGCAAGAGGAAGGGTGGTCAGCGCCCTAATGCGCTGACCTGACAATGTTACTGAATTAAACTGCTTTTTTGCGATCGTGAAGTGCGCGCTGCATTTCACGGTTGGAATCACGCTCTTTTTCAACGTGACGCTTATCGTAATCTTTTTTACCTTTACCCAGCGCAATTTCGCATTTGACTAGATGTTTTTTCCAGTACAAAGCTAAAGCCACACAGGTATAGCCTTTTTGCTGCACGCCGGCAAAGAGCTTATCGAGTTCATTGCGATTGAGCAGCAGCTTACGTGTCCGAGTCGGATCAGTAATCACATGCGTACTGGCAGCCGTCAGCGGACTGATATGACAGCCCATCAGCCATGCTTCGCCGTCTTTAAGTAAGACATAACTGTCCACCAGTTGTGCTTTGCCTGCACGTAAACTCTTAATCTCCCAGCCTGCCAGAGCAATACCTGCCTCAATGCGCTGTTCAACAAAGTAATCGTGTAGCGCTTTTTTATTGAGCGCAATGGTGCCTTGAGGTTGTTTTTTATGTTTAGCCATAACTAGAGATTATAAGACCTAATTGTGTGTCTGGCGAGAGTCTAGCAAGGAATCTTTAGTGTTTGCTTGAGCGCCAGTGGTGAATACATGACAATAGCGTATTATTTAGAGTATTAAACAGCTTGTAACAGTTGCTTGAGTCACTTAGCTGCTGATTTGTGTGATCAGCTTAGGTGTCAGTGCTTGTTGCGGTTGTGTTAAACGCATTTAACTGGTGGATAAAGACTTACTATGGCCACACGCATTCAACGTTCTGCTTTATTACCATACAGTGCTGCAGCATTGTATGAATTGATTAATGATGTTTCCAGTTACCCACAGTTTTTACCTTGGTGTTCAGCCAGTGAAGTGCTTGAGCACACCGATGAGTGCATGCGTGCCGCATTGATGATTGCTAAAGGGCACTTGTCACAGCGCTTTGTGACGAAAAACACTCTAGTACCCAATCAAAGCATCAGCATGGCGCTTGAGGAAGGGCCTTTTAGCCAGTTGCAAGGTGTTTGGGAGTTTAAGGCCTTAGGTGAAAAAGCGTGCAAAATTAGCCTGGATTTAGAGTTTGATTATGCTGGCCCGATCATCAAAGCAACCTTAGGGCCTTTGTTTACTCAAGCAGCTAACACTATGGTTGATGCGTTTTGCCAGCGCGCCAAAGAAATCTATGGATAAGCCCATGATCAGTATCGAAGTTGCCTATGCCTTAGCGCATAAGCAGAAAATCGTAAAATTGCAGGTGCCTGAAGGTACAAATGCGCGCGAAGCGGCATTGCGCTCAGGACTGGATCAAGAGTTTACGGATTTAGATTTAGCACAGAGTCCGTTAGGTATCTTTGGTAAATCGATTGCTCGTCCGCAAGAGCATATTTTAACTGCAGGCGAGCGTGTCGAAATTTACCGACCTTTATTGGCAGACCCTAAAGAAGTACGTCGACAGCGCGCTGAGCGTGCCGCACAAGCAAAAGCAGCAGAAGCCGCGCAGTAGGCGGGTTCTGCTGCATAACAAGCTCTAGAGGTTTAGAGTTCGTCGTCTTCTAAGCGCGAGGTTGGAATTGGCGCAGTTTCCATGTCATCCACTTCGCGCTGGATTTGTTCTTGCAGTGAGCCTGGTTCTGGCGCTGTATACTGCTCAACAGCG
>JAAZCO010000021.1 GCA_012513235.1 Gammaproteobacteria bacterium | reverse complement strand
CGTGACCACATCCATGCGTAAGCGACGTAACCAAATAGATGCAGATACTCAACCGAAGCCGCACCGATCTCATTCTTATTGTCAGCTGCTTGCTCAAGCAGCCACTGGCTTACACTTTCCAGGCGCTCAACCGCAGCTAACACTTGCGCCGCATATAAGGTGTTGGGCTGGCTGATTTGCTCACGAATACTGCGAGTAAAGGTTTTTAAGTATTCGCCTTTATTGGCAACAATTTTACGTCCTACTAAGTCCAGCGCTTGAATGCCGTTAGTACCTTCATAGATTTGCGCAATACGCACATCTCGTACCAATTGCTCCTGACCCCATTCGCGTACATAGCCATGGCCACCAAAGACTTGCTGGCCATGAATGCAGCTTTCTAAGCCTGTATCGGTGAAGAAAGCTTTGGTCACGGGAGTTAATAGTGCGACTAAATCTTGCGCTTGCTCAGCTAGGGCTGCATCAGGACTGAATTTGGCGATATCCAGTTGTTTGCCGACATAGCAAGCAAAAGCGCGACCACCTTCAGTCATGCTTTTCATGGTCAGCAGCATACGGCGCACATCGGCGTGCACAATAATGGGATCAGCGGCTTGCTCAGGGTTTTGAGCACCGGTGGCGGCGCGACTTTGAATACGCTCGCGAGCATAGTCGGCGGCGCGCTGGTAGGAGGTTTCTGCGCAACCAATACCTTGAATACCAATGGATAAACGCTCGTAGTTCATCATGGTAAACATCGCCGCGAGGCCTTTATTGAGCTCACCGACTAAGTAGCCTGTGGCACCATCAAAGTTCATCACGCAGGTAGCAGAAGCTTTGATACCCATTTTATGTTCAATGGAGCCGCAGGTGACTTCATTCAGAGAACCTAATGAGCCGTCAGCGTTGACGTTAACTTTAGGAACTAAGAACAAAGAGATACCGCGGGCACCTTCAGGCGCATCTGGCAGTTTTGCTAAGACGAGGTGAATGATGTTTTCTGTCAGGTCTTGCTCACCACCGGTGATAAAGATTTTGCTACCGGTAATTTTATAACTGCCGTCACTTTCTGGAGTTGCGCGCGTACGAATCAAACCTAAGTCAGTACCAGCATGTGCTTCAGTGAGGCACATTACACCCGCCCAACGGCCTTCGTAGAGAGGCGGTAAGTAGGTGTTTTTTAGTTCTTCGCTGGCATGTGCATCAATGGCTAAACAAGCACCTGAAGTGAGGGCTGAGTACAGCGCAAAGCTTGAATCTGCAGCGTAGAGCATTTCTTCAAATTGCACGGAGAGCATTTTTGGCATGCCCATGCCGCCATATGCAGGGTTGCCGGCTAAACCAACCCAGCCACCTTCAATATAGGTGTTATAAGCTTCTTTAAAACCGTCCGGTGTGGTCACTACACCCATGTCCCATTGTGCGCCTTGCTCATCACCGCTGCGACTCAGTGGCGCAATCAATTGACCAGTGACTTTAGCGGCTTCTTCGAGGATGGCATCTGCGGTTTCTGGGTCAACGGTTTCTGCCAGTTCAGGCAACTGCTCCCAGACTTTTTTTGCATTAAAAACTTCGTGAAGAACGAAGCGCATATCGCGCACTGGAGCATTAAAATCAGACATGATCTATCCTTTTTTAGTTGCGATAGCCGCAGGTTAAGGCGGCCATCTAATACAAATGATTGACTATTCTGTGGGGGTTGCTGTGTCGTCTTGTTCAGGCTTAGCCGTGGTGAATTTCAGAATGTGTGTGCGCTCAACTAAAATATAGAGCACCGCGCCTGCAGCTAAACCCCAGCCCGCGCCGTAAACCGCTAGCACCACGCCCATGGTTCCAGCAATACCACGCTCAGTGTTATTATTGAGCTGTTCAAAGCCGACCATGAGGCAAATGTAGCCCGTGAGAACTAAAGTCAGTGACAAGGCAATCGGCAATACCGGCTGGAAGAAAGTCACCAACGGCAGCATAAAGAGCGCAAGGAAACCGGTGATCCAGAAAGTGCCACCACCACTGTAAATGGATTCCATGGCATGGCGACCGTACTTATAACGCTCAGCCATGGTCGCTGCGACTGCCGTCCAAATGGGGCCTGCTAAACCCGGATAGGGTGCAAAGAACGCATGCAGCGCATTGCGTAGGGCAGTGACTAAATGTACCCGGTCGATATTGTTTTCAATTTTCTCATCGGGGCGTAATTCATCGGCACGCTGCATCAATGATTGACCGACGATGATGTCACCAAACGCAATAATATAAGCAATCACCGCCGTGGGGATGGCCAGCATAAACACCTTAGCATCAGGGAAGCCCAGGTGGAATGGCAGGTAATTCCACATCTCGGCAAATGCAGGTTGAGTGATACCAAAACGAATGTCCGGCATATTGTATTCGCCAACGGCAATACCGATAAAAATCGCAATCAACATACCCGGCACCATGCCGTAGTTAACGATTTTACGTGCCAATGGCACTCGGTCGGTCAGGCCGCGGAAGGATACGGAGAACATCAGATACAAGCACACTAAGCTACCAATCACCAAAGAAATGGGCGTATTAGCTAAGCGCCCGCCGGTATCAATTTCGCCAATTAGCGCAGCAATACCGGCACCAATAATGATGCCACCTTTCATTGAGTTGGGAATAATCCGCACCAGCGTACTGCCTAGGCGCGTGATGCCGAGTACTAAAAAAATGATAAAAACCAAAAACTGTAAAGCGAACAAGGCTTGGATCGCCTCAGGACCGGGTTCGTAATCACCTAAGAACAGCAGTACGACCGGGATGCCGGGTGTAATCCAGCCCGGCACATAGGGCACACCCAATAGAGCCGGTAACATAAAGCCAATACCACACACGGTGACATAGGCGAGCGCGACATCGTAAGGCAGGCCTAAGTATTTTTCTAACAACGGAATCATCCCTAAGCTGACCACAAACATGATCAGGGCTTGGAACATCTCCGCGGTTTCCCAACGGTAATGCACAAAGGGCAGACGTACTTTAAAAGGGCCGGCCGGCCAATAGGGTTGTTCTTCGCCGTCTTTACGTTGATAAAGCTGCATGGTTCAAGTCTCTTTTTATAATCTGTGCTGGCGTCGTACGCACGCGCAGGCCGCACAGATTGAATAGTTATTGTTGTTATGGCTGTGGGCAGAGCCCTTTTTTATAACGCTTTAGCTGTTTCGCGTAGTACGAACTTTTGTATTTTTCCGGTGGAGGTTTTTGGCAGATCAGTAAAAACTACGGTTTTGGGCACCTTAAAGGCGGCCATATGTTCGCGGCAGAAACTCATAATGTTCTCTGCAGTTATATCTTCGTGGCCAGCTTTGAGGCTGATAAATGCGCAGGGTGTTTCGCCCCAATGTGCATCTGGCTTAGCTACCACTGCGGCTTCGAGTACGGCGGGGTGGTGATACAGCACACCTTCTACTTCAATGGTGGAGATGTTTTCACCGCCGGAAATAATGATGTCCTTTAAACGGTCTTTAATTTCGACATAACCATCGGCATGCCATACCGCTAAGTCGCCGGTATGGAACCAGCCGCCTTCAAAAGCTTCTTCAGTGGCGGATGGGTTTTTTAAATAACCTTTCATCACGGTGTTGCCGCGCATAAAGATTTCGCCAATGGTTTGACCATCCTTAGGTGTGGGTTCTAAGGTTTTGGAATCGGCTACCATCACTCCTTCAAGAGTGGGGTAGCGTACGCCTTGGCGTGATTTGATCACCGCACGTTCTTCCAGCGGTAAGTCATCCCACGCTGTGTGCCAAGCACATAAAGTCACTGGGCCGTACACTTCCGTCAGGCCATAGACGTGGGTGACTTCGATGCCCATTTCTTCCACCGCGCCAATCACTTTGGCCGGTGGTGCAGCGCCTGCGACCATAGCTTTGACGGGATGCTCAATCGCAGCTTTAGCTTCAGCTGGCATATTGACCAGCGCTTGCAACACAATCGGTGCTCCGCACATATGGGTGACTTGTTCATCGCGAATCAGATTCAGCACTTTCTGTGGATCCACACGACGTAAAAACACATGCACACCAGCCAAAGCAGTAATGGTCCACGGGTAGCACCAGCCGTTGCAATGGAACATCGGCAAGGTCCATAAGTACACAGGATGGTTGCCCATCGCCCAAGTCATCTGGTTGCCCATGGAGTTGAGGAATGCACCGCGGTGGTGATACACCACACCTTTAGGATTGCCGGTGGTGCCTGAGGTGTAGTTCAGTGCAATCGCTTGCCACTCATCGTCAGGCCACTGCCACGCAAATTCTGGATCGCCTTCGGCTAAAAAAGCTTCATAATCGAGGTCACTGACCGGTTGGCCTTCGCCATACTCAGGATCATTGACATCAATAATCAGCGGTGGGTGTTCGAGCATATGGCAGGCGGTGCGAGCTACTTCGCAAAATTCACGATCAACCACCAGTACTTTGGCTTCGCCGTGTTGCAGCATAAAGCTGATCGCTTCCGCATCGAGACGCACATTGAGGGTATTAATCACCGCGCCAATCATCGGGATACCAAAGTGCAGTTCCAGCATCTCAGGAATATTAGGCAGCATCACGGCCACTGTATCGCCTTTGCCAATCCCGCGATTGGCGAGGGCTGAGGCCAGTTTGCGGCAACGAGTATAGGTTTCTCCCCAGGTGCGGCGAATGGCACCATGGACTACTGCTGGATAGTTTGGATAGATTGCAGCGGTACGCTCAATAAAGCTTAATGGACTCAATGCAACATGATTTACTGCGTTTTTCGCAAGACCTTGCTCGTAGATCGACATATTCAATACCTGTGGCTGATTATTAGCTCTGGCCGTTAACTTATTATTAGTTGTTATACGGTTGGTTTGTCGTTCTGTTATATGCTTTGTCTTTTTATAATGGTAGTTAAACTATAGCATTATAGTGGTTTTACTATATTTATCTGAGCGCTGTATGCATAATCCTCTAAATCAAAGATTACAGCTGCGTTTATTGCAGCGTTTGCTCAGTGAGCAACAGCCATTAGCTGAATGCGCACGAGCGCTACAGGCGTTATTGCGCAGTGATCGCCAAGTGCGTTCGGTGTGGTATTTCAATTGGCAAGCGGCAGCGAGTATCTACAGCCCTGAAGGTGATGTACGCGGTTGGCCACCTGGACCTGGTGATTTACTGGCGGCGACGGATCAGGCGTTGTTTACGCAACTGCAAGTGCAGTCGCAGTTGAGTATCGAGCAGGCCAGCGCTATTGATTGTTGGCTGTCGAGGCGCATGCGTCGCGCAGGTGTCAGTCATGGTGTGGTTGCTAGCTTGCCCTTGTATCCACAGCAGCAGGGTGTGGTCGTGATTGAACTGCAGGCCGCTGCGCCCTTGTTCGCTCTTGATAGCCTGTTGTTGCTACTGAGTGATTGGCTGCACTGCACAAAACACAGAGCACAGACAACGCAATTATTAAGTACTGATCCGTATCCAGCGTTATGGGTTGATGCACAAGGCCAGTTGTTAGAAGTGAATAAAGCGGCTCGGGATATGCTCGGAGCTTCGATTGTTGAGCATGCACAGCAGGCTTTGCCGCATAATCATCAGCAATTGGTGCGCAGTAGTCTCACTCAGCAGCGCGTGATTGAAGACGTTGCTGCACAGTTTGAGCAGCGCATGATGCTCTGGAGTTATATTCCCAGCCCGCAGCAACAGCGCATTTTAGTGCGCGGACGTGATAGCACCAAGGAAGCGCAGCAGCTGCAAGAGGCTACGCAAGCGTCGCGTTTGTATCGTCTGATTACGGAAAACACCACTGATTTAATTTCCCGCCATCTGCCTGATGGGCGCTTTATCAGTGCTTCACCGGCGTCATGGAGCTTGCTCGGCTATTGGCCGGAAGAGTTGCAAGGCATGCCCTGCCAAGCGTTGCTGCATAAGCACGATATTGTGCTGGTGGAGCAGTGTGCGAAAAACGCTCTGGCTGATGACGGTTATCACACCATGACAGTGCGCGTGCGTCATCGTGCGGGGCACTACTTATGGTTTGAAACTGCCAGTCGGGCTATTCGGGAAACTTATACCGGCGCGATTGTAGAAATTATCAGCGTGTCGCGCGATATTACCGCGCGCGTGAAGGCCGAAGAAAACCGCCGTCGTTTAGCCGAAGTAGTGGAGGTGAATACTGACCTTGTGCTCTTTGTTGATCCCAATGGATTGATTCGTTGGATGAATCCGTCTGCGCGTCGTGCGCTGCAGGTCAGTGATGGGCAAACAGATTTACAACTGGCTGATGTTGTGGGGGCGTCAACCTTGGCCTTGCTGACTGAGCAGGGCTGGCAAGCGGCAGATCAACAGGGTGTATGGAGTTGTGAAACGCGCTTTCAACCTTATGCTGATGTGGCGTCGTTTCCGGTGTCATTGGTATTGCTGGCGCATACAGCGGCCGGCGGTGAGCGTTATTATTCTTTGGTGGCGCGCAATATGGCCGAGCGTGAATTGCGTGAAGCACAACACCGTAAACACCAAGAAGAATTAGCGCATACCGCACGCTTAATCACCTTAGGTGAATTGACCTCAGGCATCGCTCATGAGATGAATCAACCGCTGGCGGCGGTGATTAATTATGCTAGCGCCAGTTTGCGTTATTTACACACAGCCGATATGCAATTGCCCGCGCTACAGCGTGTCGCGCAAGGCTTAGAGCGCATTACCGAGCACGCCAATCATGCCGCTGAAGTAATTAAACGATTGCGTGCGTTTTTGCGTAAAGAGCCGCGGCGCGTACAAGCATTGAATATCACCGAAGTACTACAAGATACGGTGCAGTTATGTGCTTGGGAGGCGGTCAATGCGCAGGTGACAGTTGAACAGCAGATGCTCACTGAATTACCTCAGATTTACGCTGATCGAGTGTTGTTAGAGCAAGTGTTGTTGAATGTGTTGCGCAATGCGATTGAGGCCAATCGCGAGCAGCACCAAACTCCACCGGCACCGTCACGTATTTTAATCACTGCAGAGCAGCAGGCTGATCATGTGTATATTAAAGTGCATGACCAAGGTGCAGGCGTTACTGCGGCGCAGTTAGAACAATTATTTACTCCATTTTATACCAGTAAAGCCGAAGGCTTAGGCTTGGGATTATCCATGAGCCGCAGTATTATCGAAGGCTTTGGCGGTGCACTAGAGGCACAAGATGGAGTGCTGGGCGGTCTGTGTTTAACCTGCCGCTTACCCGTGCGCGCAGCTGACGATGAACGAGCGACAGTTGAAGCATAAATAACTATAAGGGCTTAACGTGAGCGGACTAGAACAGATCGTATATGTAGTTGACGATGATCAAGGCATGTTGGAGTCGACGGTGTGGTTGCTGGAGTCGATTGGCTTACGCGCGATGCCTTTTACCAGTGGGCAGGCTTTTTTGGAGGCTGATTTGCAGAGCAGCCATGCCTGCGTGATTTTAGATATACGTATGCCAGGTATGGGTGGGCTTAATGTGCAAGAAGCCTTGCGCAGTAAAGGGTTGGATTTGCCGATTATCTTTGTTAGCGGCCATGCTGATGTACCTATTGTGGTGCGTGCATTCCGTGCTGGCGCAGTCGACTTTATTGAAAAACCCTATAACGAACAATTGCTCTTAGATAGCGTGCAGCAGGCATTGAGCCGCTTTAATGAACTCACGGATCACAGCATGCTTGATGCTGTATTGCAGCGAGTTGCTAGTCTGACACCGCGCGAAAACGATGTGCTGCTGCCCTTAGTGCAGGGCTATACCAATCGTGAAATCGCTGAGCAGTTGGGCATCAGCGTGAAGACCATCGACCTCTATCGCTCGCGGGTGATGAAGCATATGCAGGCCAACACTTTGCCTGAGTTAGTGGGGATGGCGATTGCCAGCGACTTAGTTGATCCGCTGGCTCTGCGCGGTACGGATGCAGCGCTAAATATTACGTCTTAATTAGCGGTAGCAGCGCGTGCTTGAGTCACATAGGTTTGCAGCGCTAAAAGACGCTCAATATTGAGCGCCTGCCCCAGTTCCGCCCCTTGCAAGCCTTGCTCCAGCAAAGGCTTCACACTGACTGCACGCATCGTTGCGGCGGCTTGGCGTAAATACTCGGCTTGTGGATACAGTCGCTCTTCCAGACCTAAGCGTCCGCGTGAATCCATTTCGCTGGCGCTAATGAAATCATCAAAACGCTGCGGGCGCCGCATGATGTCGAACTTCATTAATAATTTTAATAGGGTTTCAGGGCGCAACTCCAAAGCACGGTGCGCATGTGTGTGATATTCACCGACTAATAAGGCTAACTCAGCACATTCATTAGGTGCTTTAAAACGCTTATTCACTTTCTTAATCAGCGGCAAACCGTGCTTTTCGTGAGCGATATGCCGCGGCCATGCTTGTGGGTCAGTTGTGCCTTTGCCTAAATCATGCAGCAAGCAGGCCCAGCGAATATTCAGCGTGTGCTGGAAGCGTGCACATTGCTGCAGCACGCTGAGGATATGCACACCAGTATCGATTTCTGGATGATGCTCCGCGGGTTGTGGCACGCCAAATAAGACATCCACTTCTGGCAATAGCGCTTTAAGTGCACCGCAGTCATGCAGCACTTGAATAAAGACTTCAGGATTATCTTCCATCAAGGCGTGGGCAAATTCTTGCCAAATTCGCTCAGCGGTGAGGTGCGCTAACTCGCCTGATTCAGACAGTTCGCGCATCAGATTTAAGGTTTCTGGTGCCACGCTAAAGCCCAAATAGGCATAACGCGCAGCAAAACGCGCCACCCGCAATACGCGCAAGGGGTCTTCAGCAAAAGCAGGGGAGACATGACGTAACACCCGTGCAGCAAGGTCAGCTTGGCCGCCATAGGGGTCGAAGATCGTACCGTTATCATCTTGCGCCATGGCATTCACGGTTAAGTCACGGCGCAGTAAATCGTCTTCTAAGGTCACATCGGGGCTGGTATGAAAGGTGAAGCCGCCATAACCATGGCCGCTTTTGCGTTCGGTACGGGCAAGGGCGTATTCTTCACCGGTCTTGGGATGTAGAAATACTGGGAAATCATCACCTACTGGCCGAAAGCCTTGCGCACGCATCTGCTCTGGCGTGGCGCCGACTACCACCCAGTCAATATCTACCACTGCGCGACCTAAAAGTTGATCACGGACCGCACCACCGACCTTGAAAATCTGCATACAGAGACGTACCTTAAATAAGCATAGCGCTCAGTTGCTGGTAAAACAGTTAACTGAGCTGTTTGTAGTTGTGTCGGCCAACAGTGTGGCGCGAGCTGCATCTATTATAGGCATGCGAGTTTACTGTTGCGCATGCTGTGATTAGAGTCTGTTTCAGGTTGAAATATTGTTCCATTGAGAAAGGCTATAGGTTCTATTTGGTCAATTGATTATACCTAAGCATGAAAGTGACCTACTATAAGCATCACAAGTTCTTAACCCCACGAAGGAATTATTAAATGTCTTACATTAATAGCGAAGTAAAACCATTTAAAGCGACTGCATTTCACAACGGTGAATTCATCGAAGTTAGCGAAGCAGACATGAAAGGCAAATGGTCAGTTGTATTTTTCTACCCAGCTGACTTCACCTTTGTTTGCCCAACCGAGTTAGGCGACTTAGCTGACAACTACGAAACGTTCAAAAAGCTTGGCGTAGAAATTTACGCAGTATCAACTGATACACACTTTACTCACAAAGCGTGGCACGACACTTCACCAGAAATTGGCAAGATTCAGTACCCAATGATCGGTGACCCAACAGGCCAAGTTACACGTAACTTTGGCGTGATGATCGAAGAAGCTGGCTTGGCAGATCGCGGTACATTCGTAATCGACCCAGAAGGCAAAATTCAGATCGTTGAGATCAACGCTGGTGGTATTGGCCGTGACGCACAAGAGTTACTGCGCAAAGTTAAAGCTGCACAGTATGTAGCTGCTCACCCAGGTGAAGTATGCCCAGCTAAGTGGAAAGAAGGCGAAGCAACATTGTCTCCTTCACTTGACCTCGTAGGTAAAATCTAAGGTTCAACCCTTAGCTTGATCCTAGCTTACTAAGTTGTGATCCAACTGTGTAAGCGTCCGACGCCCGGGCGCACACCGCTCGGGCGTTTTATTATCAAAAAAATGATTTTGGAGTACACCAATCATGTTAGACGCGAATTTAAAAGGACAATTACAGGCTTACCTAGAAAAGGTCACGCAACCTTTCGAAATCGTTGCGTCGCTTGATAACGGTGCCAAATCGACCGAAATGCAAAACCTGCTAGAAGAAATAGCCGGTCTAAGTGACATGATCACTTTACGTACCAATGGCGATGATGCGCGTAAACCATCATTTGCCCTAAACCGAATTGATGGTGAGATCAGCTTACGTTTTGCTGGTATCCCAATGGGTCACGAGTTCACTTCTTTGGTGTTGGCGCTGCTGCAAGTCGGCGGACACCCATCGAAGCTTGGCCAAGAGGTGATTGAGCAAATTGCTAATTTAGAAGGCGATTTGAACTTTGAAACCTACTTCTCGCTGTCATGCCAGAACTGCCCAGATGTTGTACAAGCGCTGAACTTGATGGCGGTGCTCAACCCTAATATCAAGCACGTCGCAATTGATGGCGCACTCTTCCAAGAAGAAGTTGAACAGCGCCAAGTGATGTCAGTGCCAATGATTTTCCTCAACGGTGAAATGTTTGGCCAAGGCCGCATGGACGTTGAACAGATTTTAGCTAAAGTTGATACCGGTAGTAGCGCGCGTGAAGCCGCTAAGCTCAATGACAAAGACGCTTTTGATGTATTAGTGATTGGTGGTGGCCCAGCTGGTGCCGCTGCAGCGATCTACTCAGCACGTAAAGGTATTCGTACCGGTTTAGCAGCAGAGCGTTTTGGTGGCCAAGTGCTGGATACCATGTCGATTGAGAACTTTATTTCTGTCACAGAAACTGAAGGTCCAAAACTGGTGCGTGCCATGGAAGAGCATGTGCGTGAATACGATATCGATGTGATGAACCTGCAACGTGCCAGCCGTTTAGTGCCAGCAGCCGAAGAGGGTGGTTTACATACGATTGAATTTGAATCCGGAGCGAGCTTACAAGCCAAAACCGTGATCTTATCCACAGGTGCGCGCTGGCGCGAAATGAACGTCCCCGGCGAGCAAGAGTACCGTGGTCGTGGTGTTGCGTACTGCCCACACTGTGATGGTCCTTTATACAAAGGCAAACGCGTTGCAGTCATTGGTGGTGGTAACTCAGGCGTAGAAGCAGCGATTGACTTGGCTGGCTTGGTGAAGCACGTCACTTTGCTGGAGTTTGATACTAAGCTGCGCGCTGATGAAGTGCTGCAGAAAAAACTCAACAGCTTGCCGAACGTGACTGTGATTAAAAATGCCCTGACCACTGAAGCAGTCGGTGATGGCAGTAAAATCACAGGCCTGGTCTACAAAGACCGAGCCACCGACGAGCTACACAATGTTGAGTTGGAAGGTATTTTCGTACAGATTGGTTTGCTGCCAAACAGCGACTGGTTGAAAGGTACAGTAAACTTATCTAAGCACGGCGAGATTGAAGTGGATGCACGTGGCACCACCAATATCCCTGGTGTGTTTGCTGCAGGTGATGTGACCACTGTGCCGTATAAGCAGATTGTGATTGCAGTGGGTGAAGGTGCAAAAGCCTCACTGAGTGCCTTTGATCACATTATTCGTTCGTAAGTAACGAGTAATTGTACAAGCCTTAATTTAGGCGCGCTGTAAACCAAAACGCCCGCTGCATTGATTGCAGCGGGCGTTTTTTATTGCCTGTCTGGCGAAGTTGTATGAATGCGCTATGCTCGCTCATATTGTTTAGCTAGGAGAATGACATGCATATCGGTGTTATGACCCTCACTTTTTCCCTGCCGGGCTGCG
>JAAZCO010000146.1 GCA_012513235.1 Gammaproteobacteria bacterium | reverse complement strand
TTTGAGTGATGTGCTGACTGTAGCGTCACGAACATAATCACAGTTTGCCTGTTCGTGACATAGGTGAAGCGTTATAATGTGTCACTTATAAAAGCCTAGGAGTTGTTCAGGTGTCTGTCGTCTTTATTGCTGCCTCAAAATTACCAACCCCGTTTGCCGAATTTACCATGCATGGTTTCCTCGATGAGGAGACGGGTAAAGAACACGTGGCACTCACCCTGGGGGATATTGCTGATGGCAAGCCTGTACTGGGGCGCTTACATTCTGAATGCCTAACGGGCGATGCATTATTTAGCTTGCGCTGCGATTGCGGGGCGCAATTGGAAGCAGCCTTACGTGCGATTGCTAACGAAGGTCGCGGCGTATTGTTATACCTGCGCCAAGAAGGTCGCGGTATTGGTTTACTCAATAAAATCCGTGCTTACAGCTTACAAGACGGTGGCGCAGATACCGTTGAAGCTAATGAGCAATTAGGCTTTGCTGCGGATATGCGTGACTATGCGATTTGTTTACCGATGCTTGAGCACTTAGGTGTGCATTCATTGCAATTGATGACCAATAACCCGCGTAAAGTTAAAGCCATGCAAGCGGTTGGTATTGATGTGGCGCAACGGGTATCGCTGCAAGTGGGGCAAAACCCTTATAACAAACTCTACTTAGCCACTAAATCAGGCAAGCTAGGGCATTTACTCGGTCTTGAGCATCAGGCTGAGTTAAAGTCGTGAAACCTCTTGAAGCCCGCCGCACATTACGTATGTTGTGGTGGTTACAGTTGGCCGTAGCGATGCTGCCTGTGTGGCTCTTTCCGGCTGCAGTCTATGATTTAGGCGAGCAGACTGAAACAGCTTCGATTGTTTTTTTTGTCGTAGCCTTGAGTTTGTTGTTCTTTAATAACAAGCCCTTTCAGCGCTTTAAGCATGCGGTAATTGCCGTCGGTGCCGCCCGCGATACCCCTCAAGAACACGCGGCCTGGCAACATCTGATGCATTTGCGTCTACAGGCCTTATGGTTTGCTTGTCTACCTGCCTGGGCTGGCACTTTAGCCAAAATCCTCGGCATGGAATTGCCAGTGGTGATTTTACTGGCGATCAGCACCCCCGTGTTATTTTGGCTGTATCGCACCCCCAAACAATTATCTTAGCAGCCTGTGCTCAATACTTAGGGAAATGCTGAATACATCAAAAGTGTCATTGTGAGCATCATGACCAATGCCATTGCGAATACAGCGAAGCAATATATTTTTTGTTGCATCAATTCTGCCGTCATTGCGAACAAAGTGAAGCAATCTACTTGGTTTTTTAACTCAATCAGCCAGAGTCGCTCTAGTCCTCGCCATGACCGCATGAATCAGTGCTTCCCTAGAGTGAGATTGCCCACAGGTTATTTTTAATAGTGGATGTTATGACTTTGACTTACAGCGCCCGCAGTCGCGCAATTGAACCCTTTCATGTGATGGCGCTATTGCAGCGTGCTAATGAGCTACAAGCCGCTGGCTTTGATGTGATTCACTTAGAAATTGGTGAACCAGATTTCACTACTGCCGAGCCGATCATTCAGGCCGGACAGGCCGCTTTAGCCTCTGGGCAAACCCGTTACACCGCAGCTCGTGGCTTACCTGCATTGCGTGAGGCGATTGCTGGTTTTTATGCCAGCCATTACGGTCTCAATATTAACCCTGAGCGCATTATGATTACCCCAGGTGGCTCCGGTGCTTTGCTGCTGGCCAGCGCCTTGCTGGTGGATCCCGGTAAACATTGGTTGTTGGCTGATCCGGGCTATCCCTGTAATCGTCACTTTTTGCGTTTAGTCGAAGGCGCGGCACAGTTAGTGCCAGTCGGGCCTGCCGCTAATTATCAGTTGAATGCTAATTTAGTCGCGCAGCATTGGAATCAAGATAGCGTGGGTGCTTTAGTCGCCTCGCCAGCCAATCCAACCGGTACTGTCTTGAGTCGTGAGGAGCTGGCCAGTTTATCGGCAGCCCTGCATCAGCGTGGCGGGCACTTGGTGGTTGATGAGATTTATCATGGCCTGACCTATGGCATGGATGCGCCCAGTGTTTTGGAAGTGGATAACGATGCTTTTGTGTTGAATAGCTTCTCGAAATACTTTGGCATGACCGGCTGGCGCTTAGGCTGGTTAGTCGCACCAGAAGCGGCGGTGCCTGAACTGGAGAAGCTGGCGCAAAATATCTATATCAGTGCACCCACTTTGTCGCAGCATGCGGCTTTAGCCTGCTTTCAGCCGGATACCTTAGCCATTCTGGAAGAGCGCCGCGCTGAGTTTGCTGCACGCCGTGACTACTTGTTACCAGCCTTACGTGAACTAGGCTTTAAGATTGAGGTCGAGCCGCAGGGTGCGTTTTATCTCTATGCGGACATCTCTGATTTTGGCGGTGATGCCTTTGATTTCTGCCGCCACTTTTTAGAAACCGAACATGTAGCCATTACGCCCGGCATTGATTTTGGGACTTACCGCTCCAATCAGCATGTGCGTTTTGCTTATACCCAGAGTGTGCCGCGCTTACAGCAAGCGGTTGAGCGCATTGCTCGTGGTTTAGTGACATGGAAGGCGCAGCATGCAATTTGATCCTCAGCTGGAAGAAGGGCGCTTAGTTAAACGTTATAAACGCTTCTTTGCCGATATTGAGTGTGCTGATGGCAGTATAGTCACCGCCCATTGCGCCAATACTGGCTCGATGCTCAATTGCATGGAGGATGGTGCACGCGTGTGGTTCAGTCGCAATGATGATCCTAAGCGCAAGCTCAAAGCGACCTGGGAGTTAGTTGAGACCCCACACGGGCGCATTGCGTGCATCAATACTGGCCGTGCCAATCGCTTGATTGAAGAAGCGCTAACGTCGGATGTGATTACCGAGCTGGCCGGCTTTACTCGGTTGCGCCGCGAAGTGAAGTACGGTGAGGAAAACAGCCGTGCGGATTTTTGTTTGTTGTTCGGTGAGCAATCGGTCTTTGTTGAGGTGAAAAGCGTCACTTTAGGCTTTGCTGAGAGTGATATTGCAGCCTTTCCCGATGCCGTCACAACGCGCGGTGCGAAGCATTTACGAGAGCTGACAGCCTTGGCCAATAGCGGCCAGCGTGCGGTATTGATTTATTGCGTGAATCTCACCGGCATTAGTGCAGTGCGTGCCGCCGCAGATATTGATCCCGAGTACGCCGCTGCGCTTGCAGAGGCGAAAGCCGCAGGGGTTGAGGTGTTGGCCTACGGCACAACAATAACGCCCGCTGGGATTGCAGTGACTCATGCTGTGGATATTAAAAGTTAAGCACTCAGATATATCTATACACCTGAGCGCTGTGACTTTAATGTGCAGGCAAAGCTTTTAACTCGATATTCAATGCTTTGGCTGTGTTAGCGCTAAACATAGTAGATATTTGCTCGTGAAACAGGCGATTAAGCATTTGTTTTACTGATTTCACTAATAGTGCTTGCCAAATAGATTTAACATGCCTATGATACGCACCTCTTCGAAAGACCATGGGTGATTAGCTCAGCTGGGAGAGCATCTGCCTTACAAGCAGAGGGTCGGCGGTTCGATCCCGTCATCACCCACCATTATCTTTCTAAGTGTTAC
>JAAZCO010000145.1 GCA_012513235.1 Gammaproteobacteria bacterium | reverse complement strand
TTCGGATCGTGCAGGTAGAGTTCATATAGCTCTTCCACATAGGCAGCATTTCCACCGGAAAGGTGGGCGCTGCTCCACATGCGCTGCATTACGCTTTCTTGCATGCTAGGTCACCCTTGATAAGGGGGACGCTACCGGCATAGAAACTTAATGGCTTTAAGTCACAGAAAAGCGACTTGGATAAAGCCACTACGATTCACGCAGATAGTCCGGGCACCAGCCCGGATGCCCCTGCTGGTCTTCAATTGCGTTTTAAATAGCTTTGTGGGCTATTTTTCGTTTAAAGCCACACACATGAAATACTCATATGTGTGGCTAAAGTGTTTACAACATTCGCTATTGTAAATCAGGTACCGCTTTGCAACAACATGCTACGAATATGACCAATCGCCCGAGTTGGGTTGAGGCCTTTCGGACACACGTTTACGCAGTTCATAATATTGTGGCAACGGAACACACTGAACGGGTCATCAAGACGCGATAGACGCTCTTGAGTTTGCGTGTCACGTGTATCAGATAAGAAACGGAAAGCTTGCAGCAAAGCTGCTGGGCCGAGGAACTTATCTGGATTCCACCAGAATGAAGGGCAACCAGTTGAGCAGCATGCGCACAAGATGCACTCATACAAACCATCCAGTTTTTCACGGTCTTCTGGCGACTGCAAACGCTCAATACCCGGCGCTGGCGTATCGTTTTGCAGGTAAGGCTGAACTTTTTCGTACTGCTTGTAGAAAATGCTCATATCCACAGCCAAGTCACGAATAATTGGCAGTCCAGGTAATGGACGCACAACTAATTTACCACCCTTAACAACTGATGATAACGGTGTGATACAGGCTAAACCGTTTTTACCCTCGATATTCATACCATCTGAACCGCACACACCTTCACGGCATGAACGACGGTATGACAAACTCTGGTCTTGTTCTTTAATCAGATTAAGAACATCCAACACCATCATATCTTGACCATCGATGGTCACATCGAAGTCTTGCATGAAAGGCGCAGAGTTAACCTCTGGGTTATAGCGGTAAACGCTAACTTTCAATATTTTAGGCAACGTCATCGTGATAACCCTTAATATTTACGTTCTTGGGGTTTAAAGTGTTCAGCATCTTTTTCAACTGCTGATGAAATCGAGAAGTTCACTGCACGCTTACCAACAGTTTTAGTTGCTGGGAAGTACATGCTATGGCAGAGCCAGTTTTCATCATCACGACTTTCATAGTCTTCACGAGCGTGTGCACCGCGCGACTCTGTACGAGCTTCTGCAGCGATTGCAGTTGCTTCGGCCACTTCAAACAAGTTTTGTAACTCAAGCGCTTCGATACGTGCAGTGTTAAATGCATTGCTCTTATCGGTGATTTTTACATTCTTGATACGTTCGCCTAGAGTCTTCAGCTCTGCAATACCTTTCTGCATGTATTCACCAGTACGGAATACACCAAAGTAGTTCTGCATGCAGTTTTGCAACTCTTTACGTAAAGGTGCAGCTTCTTCACCTTCAGTACGCTCATTCAGTGCATTCAAGCGCGCCAGAGCCTTTTCAATATCGCTCTCGCTAGCAGCTTTTGCTTCTACACCGTCACGCAGGCTTTTCTCAAGGTAAAGACCAGCAGCACGACCAAATACAACCAAGTCGAGTAGCGAGTTACCACCAAGACGGTTCGCACCGTGTACAGATACAGACGTCACTTCACCTACAGCGAACAAACCATCAACAATGTTGTCGTTGCCTTCAGCGTCTTGTGCAATAGCCTGGCCATTAATGTTAGTAGCGATACCACCCATCATATAGTGGCAGGTCGGTACAACAGGAATTGGCGCAACAACAGGGTCAACGTGAGCAAAGGTAATTGACAGCTCACAAATACCTGGCAAGCGACTGTGCAGTACTTCTTCACCAAGGTGATCAAGCTTCAACAGCACGTGGTCACCATTTGGGCCACAACCGTTACCAGCTAGGATCTCTTTAACCATGGAACGTGCAACCACGTCACGGCCAGCAAGGTCTTTAGCGTTCGGAGCATAACGCTCCATGAAGCGCTCGCCGTGCTTGTTAATTAAGTAACCACCTTCACCACGGCAACCTTCAGTAACCAAGGTACCCGCACCAGCAATACCGGTTGGGTGGAACTGCCACATTTCCATATCCTGCACTGGCACACCAGCACGCAACGCCATACCAATACCGTCACCAGTGTTGATCAGTGCGTTAGTGGTTGATGCATAAATACGACCTGCACCACCCGTTGCCAATACAACAGCTTTAGCACGGATGTGAACAACCTCACCCGTTTCAATGCAAATAGCGATAATACCTACTACTGCACCATCTTCGTTTTTAACTAAATCAACAGCAAACCATTCATTTAAGAAGGCAGTACCGTGTTTTAAGTTCGCTTGGTACAGAGTGTGCAATAACGCGTGACCTGTACGGTCAGCTGCAGCACAGGTACGCGCAGCTTGGCCGCCGCGACCAAAGTCTTTCGACTGGCCACCAAACGGACGCTGATAAATGCGACCTTTTTCTGTACGCGAGAACGGCAGACCCATGTGCTCAAGCTCATATACAGCTTCAGGGCCTACAGAACACATATATTCGATAGCGTCTTGGTCACCGATATAGTCGGAACCCTTAACGGTATCGTACATGTGCCAGCGCCAATCATCATTCGGATCGTCTGATGCGATTGCACAGGTAATACCACCTTGTGCAGATACAGTGTGCGAGCGCGTAGGAAACACTTTAGTTACTACGGCTGTTTTATGCCCACCTTGTGCTAACTGGAGTGACGCACGCATACCTGCGCCGCCGCCACCAATAATAATAGCATCATAAGAAATTGTACGAATACTGGCCATGAATCAAATTCCCCACAAAATTTGTACGCCAAACACGAACATTACAAACATTATAATGCCGCATAGCGCTTGGACTAAAAATCGTACACCCGTTGCCCAGTTACCTAGGGTCATCGGCGTTAGGTAGTCTGTCGTTACAGCCCAGAGTCCAATCCACGCATGCGCGCTCAATGCAACCAGGCTCATCATACTAAAGATGCGCATCCAGCTATTTGCAAACAGTCCCTGCCATTCGGCGTAGCCCATGCCTGGGTTAGCAATAACATAACCCAGTAAAAACAATGCATAAGCTGCAAGAACTACAGCGGAGACTCGCTGAGCCATCCAGTCATACAGGCCGGACCGAGAGAAGTTTGTTACGTTGGTTACCATATCCAGACTCCCATCAATACGATTAGTACTGCTGAAATAATGAAAACTAATTTAGCACCTAACTTTCCGCCTTCTAGCGTTTCACCAATACCCAAATCCATAATTAAATGGCGGATACCAGCGGTCAGGTGGTACATCAGTCCAGAGAGAAGACCCCACACAACAAACTTGGCCAGTGGGCTGGTCAAGCACTCTTTAACTTCAGCAAACCCTTGCTCTGAGGCAAGCGATTTGTCGAGTCCATATAGCAGCACAGCAATACCTACAAACAGGATAACACCTGTAATTCTGTGCAAAATGGAAGAGATTGCGGTGATTGGGAGTTTTATAGTCCTAAGATCTAGGTTTACAGGTCGTTGGCTATTCACGGCGTATTCACACTTAGAGAGCCCTAAACTGCAGGGCGAGTTGTCGGGAAGGCACTTATAATAAGTACCCGTCACCATCGGAGTGACGACCGTCAGCATATTGGCAAAAAGCCTCTGTCGGTCAGCAACCGAGTATAGTGCAAAAATCAACGCAATGACAACGCTAAAGTATTCGCCTAAATGTGCATTGCTCACCTTTGACAATTAGCGTAAATATCTGTACCTGAAATTTTAGACCGAGATTTTGCACCCTTTGTTCAACTGCACTGTTAACATTACAGTACAAATTGACATTAGCTGTTATCTCACTATTATATCGCGGGCCCTGCGTGGGGGGCCGTGATGATTCCAAGCATAACTAGGAGGCCACAATGGCTGACAAAAAAGCGCAGTTGATCATCGAGGGCAAAGCCCCCGTAGAGCTGCCAATACTGACTGGTACACTGGGTCCAAACGTAATTGATGTTCGCAACCTTATTGCAAGCGATCATTTCACTTACGATCCAGGCTTTATGTCGACTGCAGCATGTGATTCTAAAATCACCTATATCGATGGCGATAAAGGTATTTTATTACACCGCGGCTACCCAATTGAGCAACTAGCAGAAAAGTCTGACTATTTAGAGACCTGCTATTTGTTACTGCACGGCGAGCTTCCAAACGCTGCACAGAAAAAAGAATTCGTAGATACCATTAATAAGCACACCATGGTTAACGAGCAACTGAAATCATTCTTAAATGGTTTCCGTCGTGATGCTCACCCAATGGCAATTATGTGCGGTATTGTTGGTGCTTTATCTGCTTTCTATCACGATTCTCTGGACAACAACAATCCAAAGCACCGTGAAATCTCAGCACACCGTTTGATTGCTAAAATGCCAACCATCGCGGCCATGGCATATAAGTATTCAATCGGCCAGCCCATCATGTACCCAAGCAACGACCTCAGCTACTCTGAGAACTTCTTGCACATGATGTTTAACACGCCTGCAGGCATCAAGCGTTTCAGCCCTGCTCTTGTTAAAGCTATGGACCGTATCTTTATCCTACACGCTGACCACGAGCAAAATGCCTCAACGTCAACTGTACGCTTAGCAGGTTCTACTGGCGCTAACCCATTCGCATGTATTGCTGCTGGTATCGCTGCATTATGGGGCCCTGCGCACGGCGGTGCTAACGAAGCTGTTTTAACAATGCTGGATGAAATCGGTGATGCATCGAACATCGAGAAGTTTATTGCTAAAGCAAAAGACAAAAATGACCCATTCAAGCTGATGGGCTTTGGTCACCGCGTTTACAAGAACTTCGACCCACGCGCACAAGTTATGAAACAAACCTGTGACGAAGTACTTGCTGAACTCGGCATCAAGGATCCAAAACTGGATCTAGCTATGAAACTTGAAGAATACGCATTGAATGATCCGTACTTCAAAGAGCGCAACCTGTACCCGAACGTCGACTTCTACTCAGGTATCATCCTGAAAGCAATCGGCATTCCAACCAGCATGTTCACAGTGATTTTTGCTATGTCACGTACTGTAGGCTGGATTTCACACTGGACTGAGATGCTCTCAAGCCCATACAAAATCAGCCGCCCTCGTCAGCTGTACACTGGCTACGAAAAGCGCGACTACTCACCACTAGACAAGCGTTAATTTGTTCTAGAGGTACACAAAAAAGGCTGCCCAGTAATGAGCAGCCTTTTTTATTGACGCGATGCAGTACTTTTAATTGCCTTAAGCGGTAGCGCCCTCAAGCCAACCGATCAACTGAATCGCTTCAACTTGAGTTTTACCACAGACACTATCTTCCGCCTGAAACGCACCACAAAAATCAGGGCGCTCGGGTAAACCAAACAAGCGACACAAATTATCATCACTTAAATTCAAACAACGCTCGCCTGCTTTTTTACCATGCGGCATATTTGGCATTGGCGTGTGAATCGATGGTGCAATACAGCATGCACCACAGCCCATTCGGCACTCCACTAGCGCAACACTCGATCTAAATTCATACCAACACTCCCAATCACTGCTTATTTTTCTGCAGTCGCGCAATTAAACTTGAAGTATCCCAGCGCGCACCACCCATGGCTTCAACATCTGCATAAAACTGATCCACTAAAGCCGTCACAGGCAACCTGGCACCGTTACGACGCGCCTCATCAAAGACAATAGAGAAATCTTTACGCATCCACTGCACCGCAAAACCAAAATCAAACTCATCTGCCAGCATAGTTTTATAACGATTCTCTAGCTGCCAAGATTGCGCCGCACCTTTACTGATGACCTCCATCGCAGCCTCAGCATCCAAACCAGCACTCTGAGCAAAATGTAGCGCCTCAGACAAGCCCTGCAATAAGCCACCAATGCAAATCTGATTGACCATTTTAGTTAATTGGCCACTGCCCACATCACCCATTAAACGCTGCATACGCGCATAACATTCTAAAATAGGCTCAGCACGCTGATACGCACCAGCATCACCGCCCACCATAATAGTCAACACACCATTTTGCGCACCCAATTGACCACCGGACACAGGCGCATCTAAAAATGCAAAACCGCGCTCATTGGCTACTACACCTAATTCGCGAGCAACCTGCGCAGAAGCAGTCGTATGATCAATAAACACACTGCCGGCCGCGATAGTTGAAAAAGCCCCCTGCTCGCCCACAGTCACCGCACGCAAATCATCATCATTGCCCACGCAACACAGCACAAACTCAGCATCCTGCGCTGCTTGCGCAGGTGTTTGCGCAACACGACCCGAATATTCTTGCGCCCAACGCTGCGCTGTTGCCAGAGTGCGATTAAATACAGTGACGTCATGGCCTTTATTAGCCAAATGGCCTGCCATCGGGTATCCCATCGCCCCTAAACCAATAAATGCAACACGAGCCATACTTCACCTCACAACTGTAATTAAAATTATTCTTAGCGCTAGAACCTGACTTAACCTGGATTCAGAGCCCGCACCTCGCGGATTAAATCGTGACGCCAGCATGCCACAGAGCTATGCTACAGATCTTTTTAAATGACGAGTCAAACTCATGCTAAAGGTCAACGAATATTTTGCAGGCGCGGTTAAATCCATTGGCTTTACCGACCAGACCAACACAGCCAGCGTCGGCGTCATGTCAGCTGGCGAATACACCTTTAATACATCCTGCACAGAAATCATGCACATCATCAGTGGCAGCGCACAAATTAAGCTCAAACCGAACGATCACTGGCAAGACATCGCCGCAGGCGCACAGTTTACCGTAGAGGCTCACAGCAGCTTTTTAATTAAAGTCAGCACTGACACTGCATACCTGTGTCAATACCGCTAACAGCAACTCACAACCTATAACTGCCGCCTAATAAAAGCGGCAATAGTCGCCGCCGCTTGCTGTAAATATACCTCTTGGGTAAAACCTGAGCGCTTTAAAGGCTTTAGATCATGGTCGGCCATTGCCATCCACTCAAAGACAATGGCCGGCGATAATTGATATGCCTGCACAACCTCACGCGACCCTAGCGCATCGCGCTCGCCCTGCACTATTAAGGCTGGCGTCTGCAACTCTAGTAAATGCTCGATACGTGGCTTCTCGGGCTTGCGCGCCGGATAAAAAGGATAGCCCAAGCACACGAGCGCCGGCACCTGTAATTCATCCGCTAACATGCTGGCCATGCGCCCACCCATAGACTTACCCGCCAATACAATCGGCTCATCTGTCTGCGCACGCACCTGCTGATATACATTGCGCCAAGCATCCAGCAACACTTGCGCCTTATTGGGCGGTCGACGCACAGCATCAAGTCGACGCTGGGCCATGTATGGAAATTCAAAACGCACAACACTGATATTTTGCGCTAACAAATACCGCGTCATCGCCTCCATAAACTCGCTATCCATCGGCGCACCGGCACCATGCGCACATATTAAAGTACAAAAAGATTGCGACGCTTTTGCATATAACACCAGAGACCACCCCACCAAAACAAACATTTAAATATAATATAAAAACAAACATCTCACTCCTGCTACACCCGCGCCTAACATTATCCTCACTGCACTAATCGCAACATTATAACAATGCCACTGCATTCAAAACCCCGACCGCCTAAGCGCAGACACTGATCCACGCACTGGTAAAACACCGACATAACCACTCTAAAAATAATCGTGACCATCCTTTAGAGTTTAAATTCCACACAATCTATCCATATATAGTCTTATTACTACCCGTTAGTATTATTTTTCAAAGAATTTGGGCTAAGATAGCAGCCACACTGACAACATCGGACAGCGAGCTATGCTCGTTACGCACTCTTGTATATTTTTATTTTGTCATTTGTACAAAATAAAAATGACCTGCAGCACTTTTGTGTTGATTACTCAGGTGCGATGAAGACGTACTGATTGCAATGGCAATAGGCATTGCCCATAATTGTTGGTGATTTAACTCCGAATAAATCCATTACCCGTGGAAGTCTAAGCATGAGCACAGCAATCCAAGAGAATGCTTATAACTACAAGGTTGTACGCCAGTTCGCCATTATGACGGTGGTCTGGGGTATTGTAGGTATGAGCATTGGCGTATTAATTGCAGCGCAATTAGTATGGCCAGAACTGAACTTTAACCTTCCGTGGACCAGCTTCGGCCGGCTACGCCCCTTGCACACTAACGCAGTAATTTTTGCGTTTGGTGGTAGTGCACTATTTGCCACATCTTATTATGTGGTGCAGCGCACGTCGCAAACTCGCTTGTTTTCTGACACCCTTGCTGCGTTTACCTTTTGGGGTTGGCAAGCCGTGATTGTTATGGCAGCTATTACGCTTCCATTGGGCTATACAACAACTAAAGAATACGCAGAATTAGAGTGGCCAATCGCTATTCTACTGGGTGTTGTTTGGGTGGTTTATGCGATTGTTTTCTTTGGCACTATCGCCAAGCGTAAAACATCACATATTTATGTGGGCAACTGGTTCTACGGTGCATTTATCATCGTAACCGCGATGCTGCATATCGTTAACCACATGTCGATCCCAGTGACTTGGTTTAAGTCCTACTCGCTGTACTCAGGCGCTACAGACGCCATGGTTCAGTGGTGGTACGGACATAACGCCGTTGGTTTCTTCTTGACCACTGGTTTCTTAGGGATGATGTACTACTTCGTACCTAAGCAGTCTGAGCGTCCGATCTACTCGTACCGTTTATCAATCGTGCACTTCTGGGCACTGATTTCTCTGTACATTTGGGCGGGTCCACACCACTTGCACTACACCGCTTTACCAGACTGGGCTCAGTCTTTAGGTATGGCGATGTCGATGATCTTATTAGCTCCATCATGGGGTGGTATGATCAACGGTATGATGACGCTGTCCGGCGCATGGCATAAGCTGCGTACTGACCCAATCCTACGTTTCCTTGTTGTATCGCTCGCCTTCTACGGCATGTCGACCTTTGAAGGTCCGATGATGGCGATTAAAACTGTAAACGCCCTATCGCACTACACTGACTGGACCGTTGGTCACGTACACGCTGGTGCTCTAGGTTGGGTTGCGATGATTACCATTGGTTCGATGTATCACATGATTCCTCGCGTATTTGGTCGTGACCAAATGCACAGTATCGCGCTGATTAACACACACTTCTGGTTAGCAACTATTGGTACCGTACTGTACATCGCTTCAATGTGGGTCAACGGTATTATGCAAGGCCTGATGTGGCGTGCAATTAACCAAGACGGCACACTGACTTACTCCTTTGTGGAAGCGTTAGAAGCAGGTCACTATGGTTACATGGTACGTATGATTGGTGGCGCATTCTTCTTAACCGGTATGCTGTTTATGGCATACAACGTATGGCGCACTGTACGTTCATCAGACATTGAGAAAGCGAATGCCGCTGCACGCTTTACTGTTGGAGGCGCTCACTAATGAAAAATCATGAACGCGTTGAAAAAAACGTTGGTTTACTTGCGTTTTTTATGGTGATTGCGGTCAGTATTGGTGGCTTGGTACAAATCGTACCTTTGTTTTTCCAAGACTTGGTGAATGAGCCGGTGGAAGGTCTAAAGCCTTACACAGCTCTACAGCTGGAAGGTCGTGATATCTATATCCGTGAAGGTTGCGTTCAGTGCCACTCACAGATGATTCGTCCTTTCCGTGCTGAAACCGAACGTTACGGCCACTACTCTGTAGCAGGCGAAAGCGTATATGAGCACCCATTCTTATGGGGTTCTAAGCGTACAGGGCCAGACTTGGCGCGCGTTGGTGGTCGTTACTCTGATGACTGGCACCGTGCCCACCTCTACAACCCTCGTAACGTTGTACCTGAGTCTAAGATGCCTGCTTACCCCTGGTTAGTAGAAAACAAATTAGATGGTAAAGACACTGTTGCCAAAATCGAGGCCATGCGCTGGTTAGGCGTGCCTTACACCGATGATGATATCAAAGGTGCGGTAACAGCAGTTCAGGGCAAGACCGAAATGGAGGCTGTTGTAGCCTACCTACAGGTACTTGGTACATCTATTAAGAGCAAACGGTAACGTTAATGGACATTGGATTTCTTCGCGGCGCAGGCACGCTACTCCTTTTGATAGCATTTATCGCAATGGTATTTTGGGCTTACAACAGTAAGCGCAAATCAAGCTTTGATGATGCTGCAAACTTACCCTTCGCTGACGAAGATCCAAGCTCTAACAGCGAGCCGAATAAAGACACATCCAGGAGCAACAACCCATGACTTCTTTCTGGAATTGGTACGTCGTAGTTCTTACGAGTGGTACTATTCTGGCCATAACGTGGCTCATTTTTGCGACACGTAAAGGTCAACGCAGTGACACAACGGATCAAACCCTTAGTCACGTTTATGATGGCATTCAAGAGTTTGACAACCCATTACCACGCTGGTGGTTTATGTTGTTTGTCGGCACTATCGTTTTTGCTGTGGGCTACCTTGTGCTTTACCCTGGTATGGGTAACTGGAAAGGTATCTTGCCAGGCTACGAAGGCGGTTGGACATCAACTAAGCAGTATGATCGTGAAATAGTTAAAGCCGATGAAAAATATGGCCCTATCTTTGCTAAGTATGCTGCGATGTCGATTGAAGACGTTGCTAAAGATGACGATGCTTTGAAAATGGGTGGACGCCTGTTTGCTTCGCATTGCTCTGTTTGCCACGGTTCTGACGCCAAAGGCGCACATGGCTTCCCTAACCTAACCGACAACGATTGGATCTGGGGCGGCGAGCCTGCAACAATCAAAGCCACAATCCTGAACGGTCGTATGGCAGCAATGCCAGGCTGGGAAGCAGCATTGGGTAACGAAGGTGTTAAAAACGTTACTGGTTATGTACGTAGCTTGTCTGGTTTGAAGAACCCTGAAGGTCTCGACCTTGAGGCAGGTCAACAATCCTACAACACTATGTGTGTAGCATGTCACGGCCCTGAAGCCAAAGGTAACCCTTTACTTGGCGCACCTAACTTGTCAGAC
>JAAZCO010000144.1 GCA_012513235.1 Gammaproteobacteria bacterium | reverse complement strand
TCTGAAACCAGTACATCGCCTGGTTGGACTTTATCCATTTCCGAGACATCATTGATAATACGTACACGGCCTGCACCGATACGTTGACCAATAGCACGGCCTTCAACTAAGACAGTGCCTTGCTCTTTGAGCAAGTAGCGCTCCATGACATTGAGGTTGCTGCGGCTTTTAACGGTTTCAGGGCGGGCTTGAACGATATACAACTGGCCGTCATCACCGTCTTTCGCCCACTCGATATCCATCGGGCAGCCGTAGTGTTGCTCAATAATCACTGCTTGCTGGGCCAGGTTAGAAACTTCAGCATCGGTTAGGCAAAAGCGCATGCGCTCGGCTTGGTCCACGTCGACTGTTTCAATGGATTTGCCAGCACTGGCGTCGCTGCCGTAAATCATTTTTAGTGCTTTACTGCCCAAGTTGCGACGTAAAATCGCTGGACGACCACCGGCTAGCGTTTGTTTGTGTACATAAAACTCGTCAGGGTTGACCGCACCTTGTACAACGGTTTCACCCAAGCCGTAAGCACCAGTGATAAAGACCACATCGCGGAAACCTGACTCGGTATCCAGGCTGAACATCACACCAGCCGCGGCTGTTTCTGAGCGCACCATGCGCTGTACACCGACAGATAACGCCACGTTACGGTGGTCAAAACCTTGGTGCACACGGTAAGAAATAGCACGGTCATTAAACAATGAGGCGAACACTTCTTTGGCAGCGTAGATCACATTATCCACGCCACGAATATTTAAGAATGTCTCTTGCTGGCCAGCAAAGGATGCATCAGGCAAGTCTTCTGCCGTGGCAGAGGAGCGCACGGCTACAGCCATATTGTCATTGCCGTTGGCCATGTGTGCAAAAGCAGTGCGAATATCGGCATCCAGTTGCGCTGGGAAATCTGCTTCTAAGATCCACTGACGGATCTGTGAGCCTGCTTTAGCCAAGGCATTGACATCGTCAGTGTCTAAAGCATCCAGTAGATCATGGATGCGAGCATCTAGATTATTGGCATCAATAAAGTCACGGTAGGCTTGGGCGGTGGTCGCAAAACCACCCGGTACTGAAACGCCGGCGCCGGCAAGGTTACTGATCATTTCGCCTAGGGAAGCGTTTTTGCCCCCTACACGCTCAACATCATGGTTACCGAGCTTATCGAGGGAAACTACGTATTCAACCAAGGTGATCTCTCCACGTCTGTATTGAAAGGGCCAGTTTAATCTATTGGCCTTGTTTGGGGAAAATGGGTCACAATGTCGCTAGGCAACATGTATTGCAATAACCTGCCTATACTAACCGAGAAATGTTCACGACTTAAGGCTTTTGGCAATTATGAAACGTACAGCTTTTTTTATTTCTGATGGAACGGGTATTACTGCCGAAACGCTGGGGCAAAGTTTATTGGCTCAATTCGATAATATCGATTTCCGCCGTTTAACTCGACCCTATATTGATACTGTTGAAAAAGCACACGCTATGGTACAGCAAATTAATGCTGTTGCGGAAAGTGAGGGCATACGTCCTATCGTTTTTGATACTATTGTGGATACTGAAATTCGCGCTATTTTATCCACTGCAAACACCTTTAAAGTGGATATTTTCTCCAGCTTTTTATCACCGCTTGAAGAAGAATTAAATGAACGCTCATCCTATTCGGTGGGTAAATCACATTCTATTACCCACAGCGCCAATTATATGGAGCGTATTGAAGCGGTGCACTTTGCGTTGGATAACGATGATGGTGGACGCACACGTCATTATGACAGCGCTGATATTATTCTAGTGGGTGTTTCGCGCTGTGGTAAAACGCCAACCTGTTTGTATATGGCGATGCAGTACGGTATTCGTGCTGCCAACTATCCGTTAACCGAAGATGATATGGAAAGCTTACAGCTGCCCAATTCGTTAAAAGAGCATAAAGATAAGCTCTTTGGTTTAACCATTGATGCAGACCGTCTGGCAGCGATTCGTAATGAGCGCAAGCCCAATAGCCGTTATGCCAGTTACGCGCAGTGTGAATTTGAAGTGCGTGAAGTGGAAGGCTTGTTTAAGCGTGAAAATATTAATTTTATTAATACAACGCATTTTTCTGTTGAAGAAATTTCAGCTAAGATTTTGGTTGAAAAGGGAATTGAGCGCCGTTTTAAGTAAACGCATAGGCTGTTGGAGTGAATAAAAACGGGCGCTCGGCAGTGATCAATGGCCGAGCGCCCGTTTTTGGTTGGCGCAGTTAAAAGTTTCGAAGCTTATTCGAAATCGTCCCAACCACCCATTTCTTTCCAGCGGTTGACGATGCCGCAAAACAGTTCAGCCGTTTTTTCAGTATCGTAACGTGCGTTATGTGCTTCACGGCTATCAAAACTGATATCAGCTGCTTCACAGGCTTTAGCTAAAACGGTTTGGCCATAAGCAAGGCCGCCCAGGGTTGCAGTATCAAAGCTCGAGAAGGGGTGGAAGGGGTTGCGCTTAATGCCACAGCGCTCCACTGCCGCATTAAGAAAACCCAAATCAAAATGGCTGTTATGGCCGACTAAAATGGCGCGCTTGCAACCTGCGGCTTTCAGCGATTTGCGTACGCTTTTGAAAATCTCACCTAGGGCGTGATCTTCAGTGACGGCCATGCGCAATGGGTGGTCAAGCTTGATGCCGGTAAAGTCCAGCGCAGCTTGTTCAATGTTAGCGCCTTCAAACGGCTTGACGCGGAAAAACAAGGTGTGCTCGGCGTAGAGCAAACCGTCGTCGTCCATCGCTGGAATCACTGCAGCGATTTCTAATAACGCATCGGTAGCGCAATTAAAACCGCCTGTTTCCACATCAATAACTACGGGCAAATAGCCACGGAAGCGGCGCGCCATGGCTGATTTTAAACCACCGCTGTGCTTGTCGTGAGCGTTGTTGCTTTCTTTGTTGATGTACTCTTCGAACTCGTAATCTGGGATATCGTTGCTCATGCTTGAGCTCCTAATACACGCCAGTTTAAGGTTTCGCCAGCGCGCAGTGGCACCAGTTTTTGCTCAGCGTACTCAAAGGAATCCGGCACAGTCCAAGGCTCACGCACTAAGGTGATGCTGTCTTGGTTGCGTGGTAAGCCGTAGAAGTCTGCACCGAAGTGGCTGGCAAAGGCTTCGAGTTTATCCAGCGCATTGCGTTGCTCAAAGGCTTCAGCATATAACTCAATGGCCGCGTAAGCGGTGTAGCAACCGGCACAACCACAGGCAATTTCTTTGGCGTTTTGTGCGTGGGGTGCTGAGTCGGTACCTAAAAAGAACTTACTTGAGCCGCTGGTGGCTGCGTCAAGTAACGCTTCTTGGTGTGTGTTGCGCTTGAGAATCGGCAAGCAATAAAAGTGCGGGCGAATACCGCCAGCTAACATATGGTTGCGGTTATACAGTAAGTGATGCGCGGTGATAGTCGCAGCAACCTTATCGCTAGCTGCGCTGACAAACTGGGCCGCATCTGCAGTAGTGATGTGTTCTAAAACGACTTTTAAATCAGGGAAGCGCTGGACTAAACCGACTAACTGATCGTCAATAAAGCGCTTTTCACGATCAAAAATATCCACGTCACTGTGCGTGATTTCACCGTGCACCAACAATGGCATACCCACAGCGCTCATAGCTTCGAGGGCTGGGTAAATAGCTTCTAATGAAGTCACGCCAGAGTCAGAGTTGGTGGTGGCGCCCGCTGGATACAGCTTTGCTGCGTGCACAAAGCCGCTGGCTTTAGCTTCTTGAATGTCGTGCGCTGTAGTGTGATCCGTGAGGTAGAGCACCATTAAAGGATCAAAACTGCTCTGTGCCGGACGAGCATTTAAAATACGTTCGCGGTATTGATCGGCTTGTGCAGTATTGCGTACGGGCGGAACCAGGTTAGGCATAATAATCGCACGAGCAAAGGTGCGTGCGGCATCCGCAACAGTGTGTGGCAAAAATGCGCCATCGCGCAAGTGAATATGCCAATCGTCGGGTCGCAGCAAGGTAAGACGGTCAATCATGAAGGCTTCCAGTCAGTCAATTTATCTTGAATAAGTAGAATGCTACCGTAAAAGCGCGATGCGGGCATCTGCTTTAAAGTTTTCTTAAGTCTGACCGATAACTTAATTAAGTATTTTCGTGACTGGAGAGCGCAATGCGCTTAGCTGTATTTTCGATATGGGCGAGCCTGTTCGCTTTGCCTGCCTCAGCCATCACCTTCCAAACGCCCTTAGAGCATGTTGAGTGGAGCGTGGAAGGGGATCGCTTTGAGTGCCGATTGGCGCAGCCTGTACAAGGCTTTGGTCAAGGTGAATTTGTGCGTCGTGCCGGTGAAGGTCCAACTTTTCGTCTGCAAGCACAAGAAGCGTGGCTCAGTCGCGGTTCAGCAACGTTATTAGCTGCCGCAGCACCTTGGCGTGCCGGCCAAGGCGATATTAATTTAGGGATTGTCTTGGTGCCGGCCAACAGTCATGCGTTATATGCATCACCCTTACAAGCTGGGCGTTTGTTAACCGGTTTGCTTGAGGGGCGTGGACCGCTGATTCGTCACCGCACCAATCAAGGTGATCGCCTTGAAGTACGCATTATGCCAGCACGCTTTTCGGATGCGTATCAGCGTTACTTAGAGTGCACAGCCAGTTTGCTACCTTATAATTTTGATCAGCTTAAACAAACTCGTATTGCTTTTGTGGATACCAATATGGTGCTGAGTGAGTCGGCTACAGGGCGTTTAAAAGCCATTGTGGATTACTTAAAAGAAGATCCTACAGTCAATAAGATTGAAGTTGATGGTCACTCTGATAGTTGGGGCAACCGTTTAAGTAATCGTGAGATTTCTCGCCAGCGTGCGCTGACGGTAAAGCAGTATTTTTTGGATCAAGGTATACCTGAAGAACAAGTTGTAGTGCGCTTCCATGGTGAGCGTTACCCACTTAAACCCAATAATACTGCGGCTAACCGCGCGCTCAATCGCCGAGTGAATATTGTGTTGTCGCGCGTGCCCGAAGGCACTTACAGCGCGATGAATGACACACCAGCCAACTAGCGTTGAGCAAAGTGCGCTTGAGTCAGTTTAATCACTACAGGGCTGAGCATCAGTAAAGAAACCAAGTTGGGCAGCGCCATGAGGCCATTTAAGGTGTCAGCGAGCAGCCACACAGTATCCAGTTGCGTAATAGCCCCTAAGGGTACTACCGCGACCCAGATTAAGCGGTAGGGTAAAATGGCACGCCGACCTAATAAAAATTCCCAGCAACGCTCGCCATAATAACTCCAGCCCAAAATAGTGGTAAAGGCAAATACCACAAGAGCGGTGGTCAATACATAGTTACCCACGCCTGGCATCGCCGACTCAAAAGCTGCAGAGGATAAGGCCGCACCACTTAAGCCACTGCTCCAGACACCCGAGCAAATAATGGCTAAGCCGGTCATGGTGCACACTATTAATGTGTCAATAAAAGTGCCCATCATGCCAATTAAACCAGACACTACAGGGTCGTCACTGGTGCCTGCCGCTTGAGCAATACCCGCACTACCTAAGCCGGCTTCGTTCGAGAACACTCCGCGCGCTACACCAAAGCGTATTGCCGCAATCATCGCTGCGCCGGCAAAGCCACCAACAGCTGCATGGCCATTAAATGCTGAATCAAAAATCAAGGCAAATGCTGCAGGAATCGCTTGGTAATGGCTGATTAAAATAAATGTAGTGGCGATCACGTAAGCCACACACATAAAAGGTACGAGAGTTTGTGCTACTGCGCCAATGCGTTGAATGCCGCCTAAAATAACCAGCCCAACCAGCACCATAATGCACAGCCCGCTGATCCAAGCCGGAATAGCAAAAGAGACCGCCAGCCCAGCGGTCATGCTGTTGACCTGCACCATATTACCAATACCAAAACTGGCTAAACCACCAAACACAGCAAAGCAAGCACCCAGCCAAGCCCACTTACGACCTAAACCATTTTTAATGGCATACATGGGGCCGCCGACAAAATGCTTGCTACTGTTCTTCTCGCGAAAGTGCACGGCCAGCACCACTTCGCAATATTTAGTCGCCATACCGACTAGGGCGGTACACCACATCCAAAATAGAGCGCCTGGGCCACCCAGAACAATAGCGGTCGCTACTCCAGCGATATTGCCGGTACCTACTGTGGCCGCGAGCGTGGTCATTAGTGCTGCAAAGGGGCTGATTTGACCGATGCTCGCATCACCTTTCTCGCGGCCGTTCCAAATCTCTAAAAAGCCGCGCTTGATATTAAGAATGGGCATGAATTTGAGTGCCAGCATGAGAAATAAGCCGCTACCCAAAATGGCAACCAGCATGGGTGTGCCCCAGACCCAGTCATTGATGGTCGTTACTGCGCTATTAAATATTTGCATAAGAGGATTAATTTGTACTGTATTTAAGATGGGAGTCAGCAGGTGTTGCACTGCGATGGTGGACTGCTGGTCAAATAAAACAAAAGAAGTACAGGATGATAGAGGGCTGTTACTGGCAAATAAAGCATTTTTTCCACACTTTTCTAATTGCGTGGGCGGTTTGTATTGATTGATGCGTTACACTGCATTGCTAGACTGCTGCGAGAAGAACGTATGAGAAAATATCTAGTGATGTTAGCGCTGCTGTGTCCAGTGGCTGCTTTTGCCTTTGCATTTGAAGTTGAACAGCAACTTAATGGTGCTGAAATCACCGTGACTACTGCTGATTTAGGTAATAATAGCGCCTCAGTCTCATTACATAACTATGGTCAGCAGGCTGCTGTCTGTACAGTGCGTTTTCGCAATGGGCCAGAGAGCCCGCGTACACGTAAAGCCCGTTTGGCGGCAGGTGAAACTGCACATTTGACTGCGCGTTTTAGCACTACAGTGATTAAAATGCGCGTTAAAGTTGAGTGCAAGCAAGATTAATTATTATATCCGCCAAGTATAGTGCTTGGCCTAGGTAGAGCAGAGAATGGCCGCAATTGTTGAACCCTTTTGGAAACGTAAAACCTTAGCTGAATTAGATCAGGAAGAGTGGGAATCACTCTGTGATGGTTGTGGTTTATGCTGTTTGCAAAAGCTTGAAGATGAAGACGATGGTGCAGTGTATTACACCAATATAGCTTGTAAATTGTTGGATTTAGATACAGCGCGTTGCAGCAATTATCCGGATCGTAAACGCTATGTGGCTGACTGCATTCAATTGACTGCTGATCAGGCTGAGTCCTTTAAATGGCTGCCCACCACCTGCGCCTATCGCTTGGTCAGTGAAGGTAAAGATTTGTTTGTTTGGCATCATCTAGTCTGTGGCAATACAGATGCCGTGCATACCGAAAGCATTTCACGACTCGGGCGTATGGTCAGCGAAGTGGATGTTGCCGATGAGGATTGGGAAAAGCATCTGATTTTCAGATCGGGTTAAGTTTGACTGTACGGGTGAGTACCATGCTCCACGCTGCTTCTTAATGAGAAAGTAGCATGGAGCACAGCCTGTTAGCTGTCGTTTTTCTTCAGAAGATCTGCAAGACCTGCTAAGCCTTTAAAGGTTTGCTGCGGACCTTTTTGCCCGGCGCGCTCTTCTTTTTGATAGTGCAGATCCACTTGGCGCTGGTGCTCATTATCGTGACAATACAAGCACAGCAGTTCCCAGTTGGAGCCGTCGGATGGGTTGTTGTCGTGATTATGGTCACGGTGGTGCACGGTTAACTCACTCAGACCCTTACCGCTAAACTCACGACTGCAACGACCACAAAAGTGTGGGTACATTCTTAAAGCTTTTTGTCGGTAGCCGCTTTCATTTTCTTTCTGCGCTTGGGCTAGAATTTTATCGAGCTTACTGGTTGTCATTGGATCGGACCTTTACAAATTTCGCTAAGAGGGCGGTTTACGTCAAATAATTTAGCACGAATGCCAGTAACACCACTGGCGCTTAAACGTGCGCTGTGCATCTCTAAGTAGGCTTGTGCTGCTGGCGCATTACTAAATAAGTAGATGCCACCGGCTTCTTGTGTTTCGACGTTTTCGGTCCAGATTTTCCACAGCAATCCAGGCTCTTGGATAATCGACTCAGCGAGTGGCTGCATAGCTTGGTGCATATCCTGACCAAATGGGCCGTCAAACGGGAAATCAATTTGCAGTACAGTTAGCAT
>JAAZCO010000020.1 GCA_012513235.1 Gammaproteobacteria bacterium | reverse complement strand
GCTTACGATGAGTATCGCTTCCACAACGTGTACCAGAAAGTGCATAACTTCTGCGTACAAGAGTTGGGTGGTTTCTACTTAGATATTATTAAAGACCGTCAATACACTACGGGTGCAGACAGCCTGCCACGTCGTTCGTGCCAGACTGCGCTCTACCATATTGCCGAGGCTTTAGTGCGTTGGGTTGCGCCGATCTTGGTGTTTACTGCGGATGAGATCTGGCAGCATCTGCCGGGCGAGCGTAACGAGTCGGTAATTCTGAATACGTGGTACGAAGGCTTGTCACGCTTACCAGCGGATAGCCAGCTCAGCAGCGATTACTGGACTGAGTTGATGGACGTTAAAGTTGCCGTCAACAAAGAACTGGAAAATCAGCGTAACGCGAAAGTGATTGGCGGTAACTTACAGGCGCAAGTGACGCTCTATGCGGATGCCGCGCTGGCTGAGAAGCTTAATCGTTTAGGTGATGAGTTGCGCTTTGTGTTGATTACCTCAACCGCGCAAGTGGCTGATTTAAGCGCTGCTCCAGCGGATGCGGTAGACACTGAGTTTGCTGGCCTGAAACTGCATATCAGCAAATCAGAAGAGCCTAAGTGCGCCCGCTGCTGGCACCACCGTGCCGATGTTGGTTCAGTGGCTGAGCATCCAGATGCTTGTGCGCGTTGTGCCGATAACCTCGATGGCGAAGGTGAAGTGCGCCACTATGCGTAACCTGTTGTTAAACGATGGGAGTACAGCGGTATGACGGCGCGCTTTGGCAAGCTGACTTGGTTATGGCTCAGCGTGCTGGTGATTGCCGCTGACCAAATCACTAAGCATTGGTTTGTTGCCAACCTTGAAATGTATGAACAGATCGTGGTTATCCCTGATCTGTTCAGCTGGACCTTGGCTTATAACCGCGGTGCAGCTTTTAGTTTTCTAGCCAATGAAGGTGGTTGGCAGCGTTGGTTTTTTGCCGTGATTGCCTTTGCAGTGAGTGCTGTGCTGGTGGTCTGGCTTAAGCGTTTAAAAGCCAATGAAACTTGGTTGGCGATTGCTTTAGTTTTGGTTCTAGGTGGAGCGATTGGTAATTTATACGATCGCGTCGTCTTAGGTCATGTGGTTGACTTTATTTTAGTGCATTGGAAAACCCAGTGGTATTTTCCAGCTTTTAATATTGCCGATAGCGCCATTACGCTTGGCGCTGTGATGTTAGCGTTAGATATGTTTCGCGGCGATAAATCAACAACGAGCAAGGTAACTGGAGCGCAGGACAATGAGTGAACAACGTATTGGGCAAAACAGCACAGTAACTTTGCATTTTGCTTTGAAGTTTGACAACGGTGATGTAGTCGACAGTAACTTCGACAAAGAGCCTGCTACTTTTACGGTTGGCGATAGCAGCTTGTTACCGGGTTTTGAGCGGGTTTTGTTTGGTTTAAAAGACGGTGATGAGCGCAGTTTTCAAGTCTTGCCTGAGCAAGCTTTTGGCACGCCCAATGAGCAGAATGTGCAGGTGATGTCGCGCAGCCAGTTTACTGATATGGAGCTTGATTACGGCGTCTTGGTGATCTTTAAGGATGCTGCGGGCGGTGAAATGCCCGGTGTGATTAAAGAGTTTAACGATCAGCAAGTGACGGTGGACTTTAACCATCCCTTGGCTGGCAAAGTGATCACCTTTGACGTGAAGATTGTTAAAGTGCAAAACAGCAACCTGTAACTCGTAACCTAGCATTGTAGAGGGCGGTATTTAATGCGCATTAAATTAGCAAATCCACGCGGTTTTTGTGCCGGTGTTGATCGTGCGATTGAGATTGTAAACCGTGCATTAGAGGTGTTTGAGCCGCCTATCTATGTGCGCCACGAAGTTGTGCATAATAAGTTTGTAGTTGAAGACTTGCGTGCGCGTGGCGCTATTTTTGTTGAAGAATTAGATGAAGTTCCCGACGATAATATTGTGATCTTCAGTGCGCATGGCGTTTCTAAAGCGGTGCGTGATGAAGCTGAACATCGTGGGCTTAAGGTCTTTGATGCGACCTGTCCATTGGTCACCAAGGTGCACTTAGAAGTGGTGCGTTACAGCAACGATGGTCGCGAATGCGTGCTGATCGGTCATGCTGGACACCCTGAAGTTGAAGGCACTATGGGTCAATACGATGAGCGTCATGGTGGGCATATCTATCTGGTTGAAGATGAAGCGGATGTCGCGACCTTACAGGTGAAAAACCCGGAAAGTTTAGCTTTCGTCACCCAAACGACCTTATCTATGGATGATACCAGTCGGGTGATTGATGCCCTGAAAGCGCGTTTTCCAGCCATTAGTGGGCCGCGTAAAGATGATATCTGCTACGCCACACAAAACCGTCAAGACGCCGTGAAGCAACTGGCCGATGGCTGCGATGTCGTGCTGGTGGTGGGTAGTCCGAACAGCTCCAACTCCAATCGCCTGCGTGAATTATCTGATCGCATGGGCACGCCGGCTTATCTGATTGATGGTGCCGAAGATCTCAAGCGCGAATGGTTTACTGACAGTGCCGTGATTGGCGTTACGGCCGGAGCATCAGCGCCAGAAGTTTTGGTGCAAGGTGTGATTGATTGCTTACGCGGTTGGGGTGCGCAGGTGGTTGAGGAGTTAGACGGTCGTCCAGAAAACGTCACCTTCTCGATGCCCAAAGAACTGCGCGTGGTTGCGGTCGATTAATAGGGTTGCTACACATCCAATCTAGTGTGCTGTATAGCGGGTTGTTGAGCAGATAAGTGACCCAGTAGTCATTGGTGTTCAAGGGCGGTAAAGCTGCCCTATACTGTAGGTAAATGATTAGGTGTTGCCTGCTGCTACGGTGTGGTGTTTGCACAGTTGCCTGCTACGCCGCTTATCTAGAGGATTAACCGTGAAGAAAGTTGTCATCAGTGGTACAGGCTTATTTACGCCTGCACAAAGTATTTCCAATGACGAGTTGGTTGAGGCGTTTAATGCGTGGTCACAGCAGTTTAACGCTGAACATGCGGCAGATATCGCCAGTGGCGCCATAGAAGCCAAGCCTGAGTCCAGCTCAGCATTTATCGAAAAAGCCTCAGGTATCAAAAGCCGCTTTGTGATTGATAAAGCAGGCATTCTTGATCCGCAACGTATGCGTCCCAATATCCCTGAACGCAGCAATGATGAGTGGGGCATTCTCTGTGAAATGGCCATGGTTGCTGCTAAAGAAGCGCTGCAGCGTGCCGGTCGTACCGCTGCTGATATTGATGGGGTGATTGTTGCTTGTTCTAACTTGCAGCGTGCTTATCCTGCCGTTGCTATTGAAGTGCAAGCGGCCTTAGGTATTCAAGGCTTTGCCTATGACATGAACGTCGCCTGCTCCTCAGCCACCTTTGGTATTCAAGCTGCCACCAATGCGATTCAAGCTGGCCAAGCGCGTGCCATTTTGATGGTCAATCCTGAAATCTGCACCGGTCACTTGAATTTTACTGATCGCGACAGCCACTTTATTTTTGGTGATGCCTGTACAGCAGTGATTTTAGAGGATGCAGAGCTGGCGGATTCTAAACACCAGTTTGAAGTGGTCAGTACTAAACTGGTTACCCAATTCTCTAATAATATCCGCAATAACGCAGGTTACCTCAATCGTTGTGCTGATGAGGGCGCTGGAGCTGCAGATAAGCTGTTTGTGCAAGAAGGTCGCAAAGTATTCCGTGAAGTGTGTCCTATGGTTGCCAGTTTAATTGCTGAGCATTTAGCGGCGAACCAGATTGATGTGCAGGGCGTGCAGCGTTTTTGGTTGCACCAAGCGAACTTGAATATGAACTTATTGATTACCCGTAAGCTATTGGGTCGCGATGCTACAGTGTCTGAAGCGCCGGTCATTTTAGATACTTATGCTAATACCAGTTCAGCCGGCTCAGTGATTGCGCTGCATTTGCATCAGGATGATTTGAGCAGTGGCGCAGTGGGCGTGCTCAGTTCATTTGGTGCCGGCTATTCAATTGGTAGTGTAATTTTACGTAAGTGCTAAAAGTTTACACCGCCTATGCAGTGATTAAATCAGCATAGGCGGTGCTGTGTTTTAAGAGATTTTTTTAATACGTTGCGCAACAAACTTTTGAATGCGTGGTGCGCCCAGTAAAATCAGGCTGAAAGCGATTGGCCAGGCAATATAAAAGGCGCGAAACCAGCGCAGAATAAAACCTTCATTCATGCCTGTATTGGCCCAAGTGATGACAAAGGTCATCGCGGTAACCATATACAGCGACATCAAAATAGAAAAAACCAGTGGTGCAAAGCGCGCTACGATCACAAGATTACTCTCTCTTTTAAATTTATCTTATTGTATAGTAATTGATAAAAATACTCAGCAAAAGCCTGCGTAAGCAGCTGTGGAGGCATTGTGTATACATTGTTTTTTTATGTGCCGGAAAGCCATTTAGAGATTGTTAAAGACGCTGTGTTTGCTGCAGGCGCGGGCGCTATTGGCGATTATCAAAACTGCTGCTGGCAAGTATTGGGGCAAGGTCAGTTTCGACCGCTGGCTGGTAGCCAGCCTTTTATTGGCGAGCAAGATCAGCTTGAGCAGGTTGCCGAGTGGCGTGTTGAGATGGTGGTTGTTGCTGCTTATATCAAGCCCGTCATGACTGCTCTCAAAGCGGCGCACCCCTATGAAGAGCCTGCTTATGCTGTATACCGCTTAGAGTCGTTTTAGTTCGCCTGTCATTAAAGCTTCATACCTTAGTCACTGCAGTGTAATCCTTATTGATCAATATTCCCTGCAACACCAACGCCTTGCACTGCGTTGTGTTCTTGCCAATATAAGGGGAATACTCAATGAAGCGACTGCACATCCAATCAGCGACTTATACAAGGTTTGCTGCCAGCACCTTAGCGTTAATTATTTCATCGCACGCTATGGCGGGTACGGTGACCACCGATGGTCCTGATATCACCATTAAGACCAAAGGTGGCTTTGAAGCGGCAGCAGTTGATAAGTCTTTTTCATTTAAGTTAGGCGGTCGTATTCAGGCTGACTTTGATCAGTTTGATGGGGTGTATACGAAAAATGGTAAGAGCGCTAACGAAGCGTATTTTCGCCGTGCCATTTTAGAGTTATCCGGTACCGCCTACCATGATTGGAAATATGCGTTTAATCTCGATTTTGCTGAAGATGGTAGCAGTAAGTGGGATGAGGCTTCGATTACTTACACAGGGTTTAAGCCTGTCAATGTGAAAGTAGGTCGTTTTGATCCGGACTTTGGTTTAGAGAAAGCCACCAGTTCTAAGTGGATTAGCATCATGGAGCGCTCGATTATCTATGATGCTGGCGAGTGGGTGAACGACAAGCAAGATGGTATGGGTGTGCAAGTGAGCGGCACGAGCGGCATGTTTTATGGTTCCGCTGGTATTAACCGCGCTAAAAACAATGAAGACGATAACGGTAGCAATAACAACACCTACAATATGCGTGCAGTCGTCGCGCCCATGGCTGAAGCCGGTAATGTGCTGCATGTTGGTGTGAACTATGCAAAGCGTAGCACCGAAGATTTTGATGGCCGTATTCGCTCACGGATGGGAGTGCGCGGCACTACAGAAGACACTAAGAACGGTAACCGCCCAACCTTTGCTAGCAGTCAAGCTGGGCAGTTTGATAGTGATAGCGCTTGGGGTTTAGAGGCCGCCTATGCTTTGGGCCCGTTCTCTGCACAAAGTGAATATTTGCGCCGTGATATCAGTGCAAAGTCGGGTTCGGCGATGAAAGACCGCCAGATTGATGGTTATAACCTGCAGCTGGCCTACACCTTAACCGGAGAGTCGCGTGGTTATAAGTTGGATGGTGGTAAGTTCGATAGCATCAAGCCGAACAACAAACAAACCGGCGCTTGGGAGTTGGTTTACCGTTACGATCATTTGACCGTTGCCGATGCAGATAGGGATATGACGGGTAGCTTTTATGACACTAAAGCAAAGGTGCATACGATGGGCGTCAACTGGTACGCCAACGATGCGATCAAAGTGTCAGCCAACTATTTAAAGGCTAAGACTGATCAGGTTGCTAATGCTGCCAATGATGACAGCGGTGATGCGATCAGTTTGCGCGTGCAATACGCTTTTTAAAGAATCAAACCTGTTGTAGTCCATGATGTTCCTTTAACCCTGCTTCGGCAGGGTTTTTTTATTTATGGTGATAAAACAGCTTTTTTGCATGCAACTGCTGACATTTTCTGTAAAAATAGGCATATTCTTTCTACTGTTTTTTTGGGTAAAGGTGTTGGATGGCTTCTTTTTTAGTTTTACATGGTCCTAATTTGAATTTATTGGGTACGCGTGAGCCTGAAGTCTATGGTGCAACGACCTTGGAGCAGATTAATCAAAGACTGGTGCAGCAGGCTCAGGCCGCAGGGCATCAGCTCAGTTATTTGCAAAGTAATGCCGAGCATATCTTGATTGATCGCATCCATGCTGCCCGCGATGAGGGGATTGACTGTATAGTCATCAATCCAGCAGCTTTTACTCATACCAGTGTCGCATTGCGTGACGCGCTGCTTGCTGTGAGCATCCCATTCTTTGAAGTGCATCTTTCAAATGTGCACCAGCGGGAAAAATTTCGTCACCACTCCTACTTTTCTGATGTGGCAGTAGGTGTGATTTGCGGTCTTGGCGCTAGCGGTTACCGTTTCGCTTTAGACGCAGCGTTTGAACATATTAATTAATAAACCCTTGGTTTTGGAGTCATGGTCAATGGATATTCGTAAAGTTAAAAAACTCATTGAATTGCTAGAAGAGTCTGGCATTGATGAATTAGAAATTCACGAAGGTGAAGAATCCGTTCGCATCAGCCGTCACAGCAAGCAAGTTGCGCAGCAGCCTGTTTATGCAGCCGCACCACAAGCTGCAGCGCCAGCACCGGCTCCAGTTGCAGCACCTGCAGCTGCTGAAGCAGCAGGCCCTGCTTGCCCTAAGTTTAACGGTACAGTTGCACGTTCACCTATGGTCGGCACTTTCTACCGTGCTGGCTCACCTGATTCAGAAGATTTTGTATCTGTTGGCCAAACCATCAAAAAAGGCGATGTACTGTGCATCGTTGAAGCAATGAAAATGATGAACCACATCGAAGCAGAAGTTGGCGGTGTGATTGAATCTATCCTTGTTGATAATGGCCAACCGGTTGAGTACGACCAGCCTCTATTCACCATTGTCTAACGACTTAGGAGTTTACAATGTTGGATAAAGTCCTGATTGCTAACCGTGGTGAAATTGCTTTACGCATTTTGCGCGCATGTAAAGAATTAGGTATCAAGACCGTTGCTGTGCATTCCACGGCAGACCGTGAGTTGATGCATTTATCATTGGCAGATGAGACTGTGTGTATTGGTCCAGCACCAGGCACACAATCCTATCTGAATATCCCAGCGATTATTGCTGCAGCTGAAGTGACTGGCGCTACTGCCATTCACCCGGGTTATGGTTTCTTGGCTGAAGATGCGAACTTTGCTGAGCAAGTGGAAAACTCAGGTTTCACCTTTGTTGGTCCAAGTGCCGCAGTGATTCGTATGATGGGTGACAAGGTTGCTGCTAAAGAAGCCATGATTGCTGCAGGCGTGCCTGTAGTACCTGGTTCTGATGGCGCTTTGCCTAAAGATGAAGAGCAGGCTTTAGCTATCGCACGTAAAGTAGGCTATCCCGTGATCATCAAAGCCGCTGGTGGTGGTGGTGGTCGTGGTATGCGTGTTGTGCATAAAGAAGAGGATCTGATTCGCTCAGCCACTTTGACGCGTAACGAAGCAGCGCAAATCTTTGGTAACCCAGTTGTGTATTTAGAAAAATACCTCGGTAACCCACGTCACGTTGAGATTCAGATTTTGGCTGACGGTCAAGGTAATGCCATTCACTTAGGTGATCGTGACTGTTCATTGCAGCGTCGTCACCAAAAAGTGATTGAAGAAGCGCCAGCGCCGGATATTGATGAAGAAGCACGTCAGCGTGTTTATGACCGCTGTGTAAAAGCCTGTATTGATATTGGTTATAGCGGTGCAGGTACTTTTGAGTTCTTGTACGAAGACGGTCGTTTCTACTTTATTGAAATGAACACTCGTATTCAGGTTGAGCACCCGATCACTGAAATGATCACCGGTGTTGACCTGGTTAAAGAGATGCTGAGCATTGCAGCAGGTAATAAGCTGTCGATTAAGCAAGAAGATATCGTCATGCGTGGTCACTCGATTGAGTGCCGTATTAACGCAGAAGACCCAGATAACTTTATGCCCAGCCCAGGACTAGTGAAACACTTCCACGCACCAGGCGGTAACGGTGTGCGTGTTGATACGCATCTATACAGCGGCTATAGCGTGCCACCTAACTATGACTCGCTGATTGGTAAGGTCATTACTTGGGGTGCAACACGTGAAGAGTCGATGGCCCGTATGCGTAATGCTCTAGATGAAATCATTATTGATGGCATCAAAAGTAATGTGCCGTTACACCGTGATTTATTGAATGACAAAGGTTTCTGTAAAGGTGGTGTGAATATTCACTACCTCGAAAAGAAACTGGGCATGCAGTAAGCACAATTGAGCTCAACAAAAAAGCCGATCGTTTGATCGGCTTTTTTGTGTCGGTTTCAGAGGCTTTTAAAAACTCAATATTTGCGCCACGCTTAACGGCCGCGTAAGAATAGCTTATCTAACTCATCCATACCCAACTGTGTCCAGGTAGGGCGGCCGTGGTTGCATTGTCCGCTGCGCTCGGTCACTTCCATATCACGCAATAGAGCATTCATCTCAGTCAGCGTCAGGCGACGATTAGCTCGTACTGCACCATGGCATGACATGGTGGCGAGCAGTTCATTGGTATGTGCCTCGATTTTATCGCTGGTGCCATACTCGATTAAGTCAGATAACACATCGCGCACCAGTTCGGCTGCATCGGCTTGTTTGAGTAAGGCAGGAATTTGACGAATCGCAATGCTTTCAGGGCCTAAACCTTGCAGCTCAAAACCTAATTGCGTAAACCACTGCGCGTGTTGCTCGGCGCAGTCCACTTCGCGCTCGCTGAGTGCCAAGGTTTCGGGAACCAGTAGCGGTTGTCCACGTAAGCCTTCGTCGGCCATAGCCAGCTTTAAGCGCTCGTACATCACCCGTTCATGCGCTGCATGCATATCGACGAGGATCATACCGTGCTGATTTTCTGCAAGAATATAAATACCCTTGAGTTGCGCAATGGCAAAGCCCAGTGGTGGGATTTCTTCTTGCGCAGCTTCAGCTAGATTGCCAAGTGGCTCAGCAAAGGCTTGATAAGCACTTTGGTAGTTCTCTGGCGTGCGCGTTGCTGGTGGCGGTTGCTGGCCGTAACTGCCTTTGCTAAAGCTGGTGCTGTGCTGTGCTCGCGACTCAAATGTGGGTTGTGGGCTGGGTGTGTTGCTCAGTGGAATATGGCCTTGAGGGCCAAACTCTCCAGCTTCTAAACCGCTCACTGCAGGCTGTGCATGCAAGCTCAAAGTACTGGCTGGCTCGAGCTTGTCTTCGGGGCGCACATCGGCAATGGCGCGGTGCAGGGTGCTGTATAAAAAGTCATGCACACTGCGGTTTTCACGAAAGCGCACTTCATGTTTAGTGGGGTGCACGTTGACATCTACGCTGCCAGGATCAAGCTCTAAAAACAGTACAAAAGCTGGGTGTCGGCCGCCATACATGACGTCACGATAGGCTTGGCGTACGGCATGCGCCACCAAGCGGTCACTGACCACGCGGCCATTGACATAAAAATGCTGCATATCGGCTTTGCTGCGTGAGAAGGTCGGTAAGCCAACCCAGCCCCACAGGTGCAAGCCGTTACGTTCGACATTAATCGGCATGGCTTGTTCTAAAAATGCATCACCACATACCGCAGCAATGCGACGAGCTTGTGATATGTCATCGGTTGCCGGATGTAATGCCAGAATAGTTTTGCCGTTGTGACGTAAATGAAACGCCACATCAAAACGCGCTAAGGCCATGCGTTTAATTACGTCTTGCAGATGATCAAACTCAGTTTTTTCGGTGCGCAAAAACTTACGACGTGCTGGAGTGTTAAAAAACAAATCACAGACTTCCACCGTGGTGCCAACAGGGTGAGCGGCTGGCTGCACGCGTGGTTGCATATCACGTCCCTCAGCTTCCACTTGCCAAGCTTGCTCAGCATCGGCAGTGCGTGAGGTCAGGGTTAAGCGTGAGACTGAGCTGATAGAGGCTAAGGCTTCTCCACGAAAACCTAAGCTGGCCACACCTTCAAGATCTTCCAGTATCACAATTTTACTGGTGGCATGACGGGCGAGGGCTAATGGCAGTTGGTCGGCTGCAATACCGTGGCCGTCATCGCGAATTTGTAAGCGCTTGACGCCACCTTGCTCAACATCTATCTCAATGCGTTTGGCGCCTGCGTCTAGGCAATTTTCCAGTAGTTCTTTGGCTACGGATGAGGGTCGCTCAACCACTTCGCCCGCGGCAATTTGGTTTGCTAGGCGCGGGCTGAGTAGATGAATGGCACGTACATCGGTCATTATTGTCCTGCTAAAGTTGTGGCGGGTATGTTGAGTATTTGACCCACTTTAAG
>JAAZCO010000143.1 GCA_012513235.1 Gammaproteobacteria bacterium | reverse complement strand
TTACGGGAGGTCTTCTTGACTAAGCCAGCCATACTCGCCCTTGCTGACGGCAGCATTTTTCGCGGCGAAGCCATTGGAATTGACGGTCAAACCGTTGGTGAGGTGGTCTTTAACACTGCCATGACCGGCTATCAGGAAATTCTTACAGACCCATCCTATGCTCGTCAGATGGTCGCCTTAACCTATCCGCATATCGGTAATACTGGCACCACGCCTGAAGATGCAGAATCGGATCGAGTTTGGGCGTCAGGATTGATTATTCGCGATTTACCGTTGCTCTCCAGCAACTTCCGCGACAAGCAACCTTTAGGTGATTACTTAAAGGCGAATAAAGTTGTCGCCATTGCTGGGATTGATACCCGTCGTTTGACCCGTATTTTACGTGAGTCAGGCGCGCAAAGCGGTTGTATCTTGGCCGGTGATGATGCTACTGCAGAGCGTGCATTAGAGTTGGCGCAAGGATTTAAGGGCTTACAGGGCTTAGATTTAGCTCAAGAAGTCAGCACCGATAAAATCTACGAGTGGCGTAAAGCGCCATGGCAGTTGCTGACTGACAGTCACCCAGAAATTCAAGCCGGTCAACTGCCATACCACGTGGTGGTGTATGACTTTGGCGTGAAGCGTAATATTCTGAGTGTCTTGGTAGCCCGCGGTTGCCGCTTAACTGTGGTGCCAGCGCGTACGCCTGCCAGCGAAGTTTTAGCCTTGAGCCCAGATGGTGTGTTCTTATCCAATGGTCCTGGTGATCCAGAGCCTTGCGATTATGCAATTGCTGCGATCAAAGAGATTTTGCAAACCGATATTCCTGTATTTGGTATTTGCTTAGGACATCAGTTACTGGCATTGGCTTGCGGTGCGCGTACCATGAAAATGGTTAGCGGCCACCACGGTGCCAACCACCCAGTACAAGATCTGAAAACTAAGCAGGTGATGATCACCAGTCAGAACCATGGTTTTGCCGTAGATAAAGACAGCTTGCCAGCCAACTTAGTGGCCACGCATGTGTCATTGTTTGACCAAACGCTACAAGGTATTGAGCGCACTGATAAAGCTGCGTTTGGCTTCCAGGGTCACCCTGAAGCAAGCCCAGGTCCAAATGATGTCAGCTCTTTATTTGATCGCTTTGTGGCCTCAATGGCGCAGCGCGCTTAAGGGCTGCTGGCGATGCTACCAAGCTTAGGGATCACTGATCTGTGGACTTATGTCCTCGGCACAGTGTTTATTGTGCTGTTGCCTGGACCCAACTCATTGTTTGTCCTGGCAACAGCGGCCCAGCGTGGTATAGCTGCAGGTTATAAAGCGGCTGGCGGTGTGTTTCTCGGTGATACTGTATTGATGACCTTGTCAGCGATCGGTATCGCCTCATTGTTGCGCACCGAACCGATGTTTTTTTTAGTTTTGAAGTACCTTGGTGCAGCGTATTTATGCTGGCTGGGTATCAATATGCTAATTGCAGCTGCGCGCTCGATGCGTCGATCACCTGAAGTGGTCGAAGAGATCCAACAGCAAAAACCAGCGTCACGTCCGACGCATAAAGCCTTTTTGCTGAGTATCTCTAACCCTAAAGCTATTTTGTTTTTCGTCTCATTTTTTATCCAGTTCGTCGACCCAGGTTACGCCCATCCTGGTGTATCGTTCCTAGTACTTGGATTGATTCTGCAGCTCATTAGCGGGATTTATCTGAGTCTATTGATTTTTACCGGCGCCCGCTTAGCCCAATGGTTCCGCCAGCGTAAACGCTTGGCCACCGGTGCATTAAGTGGAGTTGGCGCCATGTTCGTCGGCTTTGGCGTGAAGCTGGCCACTGCAACCCTGTCCTAATATTACGAGAATCCCATGCCAAAACGCACAGATATTAAAAGCATCCTTATCATCGGCGCCGGCCCCATTGTCATTGGACAAGCCTGTGAATTTGACTACTCTGGCGCGCAGGCGTGTAAGGCGTTGCGCGAAGAAGGTTACCGAGTCATTTTGGTGAACTCCAACCCTGCAACAATTATGACTGACCCGGCGATGGCCGATGCCACTTATATCGAGCCCATCAAATGGCAGACGGTTGCTAAAATTATTGAAAAAGAGCGTCCAGATGCGTTGCTGCCAACTATGGGTGGCCAGACTGCATTGAACTGCGCACTGGATCTGGAGCGCGAAGGCGTTCTAGAGAAGTTTGGCGTAGAGATGATCGGTGCCAACGCTGACACCATCGATAAAGCTGAAGACCGTTCACGCTTTGACCAAGCCATGCGCTCAATTAACTTAGCCTGCCCACGTTCTGGCATCGCCCACAACATGGAAGAAGCTTATAAAGTACAAAGCGAAGTCGGCTTTCCGTGCATCATTCGCCCAAGTTTCACCATGGGTGGTACCGGCGGTGGTATTGCTTACAACCGTGAAGAGTTTGAAGAAATCTGTACCCGCGGTCTGGATTTATCGCCAACCAAAGAGTTGTTGATCGATGAGTCCTTGATCGGTTGGAAAGAGTACGAAATGGAAGTCGTGCGCGACAAAAATGACAACTGCATTATTGTCTGCTCGATTGAAAACTTTGACCCTATGGGTGTGCACACCGGTGACTCAATCACTGTAGCGCCTGCACAAACGCTGACTGACAAAGAATACCAAATCATGCGCGATGCCTCTTTGGCAGTTATGCGTGAGATTGGCGTGGAGAGCGGTGGTTCCAACGTACAGTTTGGTATTGATCCAAAAGACGGTCGTATGGTGGTGATTGAGATGAACCCACGGGTGTCTCGCTCATCTGCTTTGGCCTCTAAAGCCACAGGTTTCCCGATTGCTAAAATTGCCGCTAAATTAGCGGTGGGTTACACCCTTGATGAGTTGAAAAACGATATCACTGGCGGTCGCACTCCAGCGTCCTTTGAGCCAACCATTGACTACGTTGTCACTAAGATTCCACGCTTCACCTTTGAGAAATTCCCCAAGGCTGATGCGCGCTTAACCACACAGATGAAATCTGTCGGTGAAGTGATGGCCATTGGTCGTACTTTCCAAGAATCCTTGCAGAAAGCTCTGCGCGGTCTGGAAGTAGGTGTCAATGGTTTAGATTCTAAGGTGGATATCAAGCACCCAGAAGCGGAAAGCATTATTCGTCGCGAATTGACTGTGCCGGGCGCTGATCGTATTTGGTATGTGGCTGATGCGATGCGTTTTGGTATGACGCGCGATGAGATCTACGAACTGACCAAAATTGATCATTGGTTCTTGGTGCAGATGGAAGACTTGGTGCGCGAAGCTGAGCGTCTGAAAACCACAGGTCTAGCCGAGATTGATGCGGCACAAATGTTCCGCCTGAAGCGTAAAGGCTTTGGTGATGCACGTTTGGCTGATCTGCTGGGCGTGACTGAGAAGAATCTGCGCAGCCGCCGTCAGCAGTTGAATGTCTTCCCAGTGTACAAGCGTGTGGATACCTGTGCCGGTGAGTTCGCTACTGATACCGCTTATATGTATTCCACTTATGAAGAAGAGTGTGAGTCTAATCCAAGCAGTCGCGACAAGATTATGATCTTAGGCGGTGGCCCAAACCGTATTGGTCAGGGTATTGAGTTTGACTATTGCTGTGTGCACGCAGCTTTAGCGATGCGTGAAGATGGTTACGAAACCATTATGGTCAACTGTAACCCAGAGACCGTTTCGACCGACTACGACACTTCTGATCGCTTGTACTTTGAGCCAGTGACCTTAGAAGACGTACTAGAAATCGTCCGTGTAGAAAAGCCAGTGGGTGTGATTGTGCAGTACGGTGGTCAAACGCCATTGAAAATCTGCCGCGCTCTGGAAGAAGCTGGTGTACCTATTATTGGTACCAGCCCGGATGCCATTGACCGTGCTGAAGACCGTGAGCGTTTCCAGCAAATGGTGCAGCGCTTAGGTTTAATGCAGCCACAAAACGCGACTGCACGCAGTGAAGAAGAGGCGATTGCCGCTTCTAAAGAAATTGGTTACCCGTTGGTCGTGCGTCCTTCTTATGTGTTGGGCGGCCGCGCGATGGAAATCGTGTATGACGAAGAAGAGCTCAAGCGCTATATGCGTGAAGCCGTACAGGTGTCCAACGACAGCCCAGTATTGCTTGATCACTTCCTCAATAGTGCGATTGAAGTGGATATTGATGCGGTGTGTGATGGCAATATCGTCGTAATTGGCGCGATTATGCAGCACATTGAGCAAGCTGGTGTGCACTCAGGTGACTCAGCCTGTTCATTGCCACCGTACTCGTTGCCTGCGCATATCCAAGATAAGATCCGTGATCAGGTCAGCCGTATGGCGCTTGAGCTGGGCGTGCTTGGTTTAATGAACGTACAAATGGCTGTACAAGGTGAAGATATCTACGTGATTGAAGTCAATCCACGTGCTTCGCGTACTGTGCCTTTTGTCTCTAAGTGCATTGGCGAGTCCTTGGCGAAAGTTGCTGCGCGCGTGATGGCGGGTAAAACTTTAACTGAGCTGAATTTCACCAAAGAGATCATTCCGCCATTCTTTAGCGTGAAAGAGGCGGTGTTCCCCTTTGCTAAATTCCCTGGTGTTGATACGATCCTTGGCCCAGAGATGAAGTCGACCGGTGAAGTGATGGGTGTCGGCGACAGTTTTGCTGAAGCCTTTGCTAAAGCGCAAATGGGCGCTGGTGAAGTATTACCTACCAGCGGTTGTGCCTTTATCAGTGTGCGTGAAGAGGATAAACCCTTTGCTGCTGACTTAGCGCGCGACTTAATTGCTCTAGGCTTCTCTGTTGTAGCAACCACAGGTACAGCAAAAATTATTGAGGCCGCCGGTATTGCCGTGCGCCGCGTTAACAAAGTAACTGAAGGTCGTCCGCATATTGTTGATATGATCAAGAATGATGAAGTGACCTTAGTTATCAATACCACCGAGGGTCGTCAGTCTATTGCTGACTCATTCTCGATTCGTCGAAACGCTCTGCAACGCAAAATCTACTTCACTACCACATTGGCTGGTGGTCAGGCTGTTTGCGAGGCGCTTAAATTCGGTCCGGAAAAGACTGTGCGTCGTTTGCAGGACTTGCATGCAGGAATTAATGCGTGACTAAATATCCAATGACACTCCAAGGCGCTAGCGCCTTGGAAGAAGAACTTAAGTACCTTAAAACAGTACTGCGTCCACAAATCACCTCAGCGATTGCCACTGCGCGTGAGTTGGGTGATTTATCAGAGAACGCTGAGTATCATGCGGCGCGTGAGCAGCAGGGTATGAGTGAGGCACGTATTCGTGATATCGAAGGGCGCTTATCAGCTGCGCAGATTATCGATGTCACTACCATCCCTTACTCAGGCAAAGTGTTTTTTGGTACTACCGTTGAAATTGCTAACGTTGAAACCGACGAGAGCGTTTCCTACCAGATTGTTGGTGAGGATGAAGCTGACCTTAAAGAGGGTAAAATCTCTGTGACTTCGCCTATTGCTCGCGCTTTAGTGGGTAAAGAAGAAGGTGAAGTGGTTGCAGTGCAAACGCCTGGCGGTGTGATCGAATACGAAATCGTTGAGGTGCGTCATATCTAGTGCAGCACCCTGGCGTGCCGGCTCAATCACTTGGCAGTTTGCGCAAGTGTTTTGGGTGGGCGGCCTTTGGGTTTTGCACTTTGTTTTGCTTAAAGCACTGGTACACCTTGGGTTTGCCAGTGTTTTAGTGCAAGAAGTTGAGCAGTATACGCGCTCTATCGTGGTGGGCTTTGCCTTAGCGTGCGTGGTGCTACAGATGTTGGTGTTGGTGCGGGTGCTGCCAGCTAAACAGTTGCTTAAAGATATTCGCGGGCAATTGTTATTGGTGGCCTTGCTGTTAAGCAGTAGTTTTTTGCTAATCCAAGCGTTGCTGCCCAGTGCACAATATTGGCTGGCTTACAGTTATATTGTTTTGGGTTTATGCGGCTTGTTATTGGTGATTCAGCCAGTACCGATGCAGCGTCCAGTCGCGAGCGTTTAAGTAACGCTCGCGGAACTGGAAAACAGCAGTTTAGATCAGCTGTTGTAACGTAAGATGTTAGATAGGTTTTTATTGGGTTGCGGGTTTTTGCGATAGATTAACGCGACCTTACCGATACTTTGTATCAAAAGGCTGCTGCTTTGTGCGCACAGCTGTTCAATCAGTGCTGTACGGTCATCGCGTTCTGCACGCAGTTGAATCTTGATCAGTTCGTGATCATTGAGTGCGCGATCCAGTTCAGCCAGTACGCCTTCGGTTAAACCGTTATCGGCAATGGTTACAATCGGCTTTAAGTGATGGCCGATGGATTTAAACTGTTTCTTTTGCTCTTGTGTGAGCGACATAATCGACCTCTGAGTCGTAACATGAATGAAGGTAGGTAGTTTACCTGACCTGAAGCTTAAGAGGTATTCCGTGGCTCGATCTAAAAGTAGTTCGCGTTGGTTAAAAGAGCATTTTGACGATCCTTTTGTCAAAATGGCGCAAAAAGATGGCTACCGTTCGCGTGCGAGTTACAAGTTGTTAGAGATTCAAGAGAAAGATCGCATTTTACGACCCGGTATGACGGTGATTGATTTGGGCAGTGCGCCCGGTGGTTGGTCGCAAGTGACCAGCCGTGTGATTGGCGATAAAGGCACCCTGATTGCTTCGGATATTTTACCGATGTCAGCCATTGCCGATGTGACCTTTATTGAAGGCGACTTTACTGAAGATAAAGTCTTTAATGAAATTATGGATGCAGTGGGAAATCAGCCTGTAGACCTTGTTATTTCTGATATGGCCCCCAATATGAGTGGTGTACGCACAGCTGATCAGGCTGCAGCCATGTATTTATGTGAGTTGGCCTTAGATTTGGCAACCAAAGTGCTGCGTCCCGGTGGTGACTTTTTAATTAAAATTTTCCATGGTGAAGGTTTTGATGAATATTTGCGCGATGTGCGACAGCGATTTGATAAAGTTCAGATGCGCAAGCCGACATCATCACGTGACCGTTCCCGTGAGCAGTATTTATTAGCGCGTGGTATGTACGCAGTTGATGAAGATGTTTGACTGACGTGTTTAAATGTATTGTTACATGACAAACCTACGCACAGCGTCAATATGTAGTAAGTTTGTTGAATGTAATTGACGTTTTTGTTGCGGTTGTTGCAGCAGAGGGTATATAGAAGTGAACGATATGACTAAAAACCTACTTTTGTGGTTGGTTATCGCTGCTGTCCTAGTGACCGTAATGAACAACTTTACCTCGCAAAGTGATACCGGCAAGCTGAACTACAGTACCTTTATTGAAGAGGTCAAGTCAGGTCGCGTGCAGCAGGTGACTGTTGATGGTTTTGTGATCAGTGGTAAACGTGCTGATGGCAGCGAGTTTGAAACAGTGCGTCCAGCGATTCAAGATAATGGCTTGATGGGTGACTTAATCGATAACAATGTCAGCGTTGTCGGTAAGCAGCCTGAGCGTCAGAGTATGTGGATGCAGTTGCTGGTTGCGAGCTTCCCGATTCTGATTATTTTCGCCATTGTGATGTTTTTTATGCGTCAAATGCAGGGCGGTGCCGGCGGCAAGGGCGGCCCGATGAGTTTTGGTAAAAGTAAAGCGCGCTTGTTGGCTGAAGATCAGATTAAAACCACGCTCGCTGACGTAGCCGGTTGTGATGAAGCCAAAGAAGAAGTGGGCGAAATCGTTGAGTTCTTACGCGACCCGAGCCGCTTTCAGCGCTTGGGCGGTAAGATTCCACGCGGCGTGTTGATGGTGGGTCAACCAGGTACAGGTAAAACGTTGCTGGCTAAGGCCATTGCTGGTGAAGCAAAAGTACCTTTCTTTACTATTTCTGGTTCTGACTTCGTCGAAATGTTTGTTGGTGTCGGTGCCTCACGTGTGCGCGATATGTTCGAGCAAGCGAAAAAGCACGCACCCTGCATTATCTTTATTGATGAAATTGATGCGGTCGGTCGTCATCGTGGTGCCGGAATGGGTGGTGGTAACGATGAGCGCGAGCAAACCCTAAACCAGCTCTTGGTTGAGATGGATGGTTTTGAAGACAATGACGGCGTGATCGTGATTGCTGCAACTAACCGTCCGGATGTGTTGGACCCAGCGTTACTGCGTCCAGGTCGTTTTGACCGCCAGGTGGTTGTAGGTTTGCCTGATATCCGTGGTCGCGAACAAATTTTGTATGTGCATATGCGCAAAGTACCAGTGGCTGATGATGTCGATGCCGCAGTGATTGCCCGTGGTACACCAGGCTTCTCCGGTGCAGACTTAGCTAACTTGGTGAATGAGGCTGCATTGTTTGCTGCACGCTCTGAAAGCCGGTTAGTGGGCATGAAAGAGTTTGAGTTAGCTAAAGATAAAATCATGATGGGCGCAGAGCGCAAATCGATGGTGATGTCCGAGAAAGAAAAGCTCAACACTGCTTATCATGAAGCCGGTCACGCGATTGTTGGACGTATGGTGCCTGAGCATGACCCAGTCTATAAGGTATCGATTATCCCGCGTGGTCGTGCGTTGGGTGTAACGATGTTCTTGCCGGAAGAAGACCGCTATAGCTTGTCTAAGCGCGGTTTGATCAGTCAGATCTGCTCGCTGTATGGTGGTCGTATCGCTGAAGAAATGACGCTGGGTTTTGATGGTGTTACCACTGGTGCATCCAACGATATTATGCGTGCTACACAATTGGCACGCAATATGGTGACCAAGTGGGGCTTATCTGAGAAGTTAGGACCATTGCTGTACTCTGAAGATGAAAACGAAGGTTACTTAGGTCGCTCTGGCGGCGGTGCAGGTAACGTTTCTGGTGAAACAGCTAAGCTGATTGACCAAGAAATTCGTGACATCATTGATGAGTGTTATGCCACTGCAACTAAAATTTTGCATGATAACCGTGACAAGCTCGAAGCGATGGCCTTGGCTCTAATGAAGTACGAGACCATTGATAGCGATCAAATCGACGATATTATGTCGGGTCGTGAGCCGCGTGAGCCAAAAGATTGGACCGGTGGTGGTTCAGCGGGTAAGCCGCCTGCGGCGGATGTTGAGCCTAAACCCGAGGCTGAAAGGCCTGATGCACCTATCGGTGGGCCGGCTGGCGAACACTAAAACTCCAACGGGCGCTCATTAGCGCCCGTTTCAATAGACGACAAGTAAGAAGGCAAGACTATGCAGGTCACGGCAAACTCTGTTTTGCGTTGTGCTCAGCGCACCCTCGATTTATCTCACGCACATGTTATGGGTATTCTCAATGTCACCCCAGACTCGTTTTCTGATGGTGGGCGCTACAATACGCTTGAGGCCGCTTTGCAGCGTGCCATTGAAATGCACAGTGCTGGTGCCAGCTTGATTGATATTGGTGGTGAATCAACCCGCCCGGGTGCGGCCGAGGTGAGTGTGCAGCAAGAGCTTGATCGTGTTGCGCCTTTGGTTGAGCTGATTGCGCGTGAGTGCGATGTTGTGGTGTCGGTGGATACCTCCACTCCGGAAGTGATCACTGAGTCAGCCCGTTTAGGTGCAGGACTGATTAACGATGTGCGTGCCTTGCGGCGTGAGGGGGCGTTAGCCGCGGCTGCAGCAACAGGTTTGCCTGTGTGCTTGATGCATATGCGTGGTGAGCCGCAAACCATGCAAGATGAGCCGCATTATGATGATGTGGCTGCAGAGGTTGCTGCGTTTTTGCAGACGCGAGTTGCTGCTTGTGTGCAGGCTGGCATTAGCACGGATCGTATTATTCTTGATCCGGGCTTTGGGTTTGCTAAAAATACGCAACATAATTATGAGCTGTTTAAACGCTTGCCTGAATTACTGAACTTACAATATCCTTTGCTGGTGGGTGTGTCACGCAAAAGTATGGTTGGTCATATCTTGAATCAGCCGGTGGATCAGCGTTTATATGGCAGTCTGGCTTTAGCAGTTATGGCGCTTGAGCGCGGTGCGAAAATTTTACGTGTGCATGATGTGGAACAAACCATGGATGTACTGAAAATATTTAATGCAGTACAAAGCTCTGCAAAGGAATGAAATCATGACAAGAAAGTATTTTGGTACTGATGGTATCCGTGGTCGCGTGGGTACTCATCCAATTACTCCAGA